>CAMTOL010000149.1 GCA_947074135.1 uncultured Rikenellaceae bacterium | reverse complement strand
CGAAAAAAAGGAAACGCCACCAAGATAAACGTGATTTATTATTTGTGCTGCAGCGTTCCCGTGCGAATATGTTTCGAGCAGGTGGAATAGAACAACAATAATGGCTGCAACCCCACGCAAGCCATCTAAGATTTCATACCTCGGTTTAGAGGTAAGTGTTGGTGTATTATTTTTCATATTTTGTTATAGGTTTATATTTCAGTTACAAAATTAATTGCAAAAAAGATAGTAGTTTTGACAAATATTTGCCTATATTTGATTAATATTTGCAAGAATGATAATGAAACAGAATTATATACTCGATCACGTAAGGATCTCGCCAGACCGTCAAATTGGAGAGCATTTCGACGAAAGGTGGGAGTTGTCTTTGGTTATTGTTGGGTCGGGAGTTAGAACTCTTGGCAATGATACCGAGCCATTTAATGGAGGAGATTTGGTTCTCGTTCCTCCTGATATACCTCATTGTTGGAATTTCGACTTAGATGATACAGATAGCAGGGGAAAGATTGAGAATATAACATTACTTTTTAATGAGAAGTTGATAGACAATATTATCCTTGCCTTTCCAGGACTTATGGATAGGTTGATTAGCTTTAAGAACAATGGTTGTGCAATTGTTTATTATGGTGATGCAAAGGAGCGAATCTCTGCGCTAATGAAGAAGATGGTAATGCAGAGTGATGCTTATAGGAGTGCAACTCTTTTAGAGATATTGGTTAATTTGTCGGAGTATGAGAATTGTCGTTCAATCTCATATCAACAAAAATCAGATTTTGCAAAGGAGCGTTTATCGAAAATCAAAATATATGTTTCGTGTAACTATATGAAGCGTATTACTATTGATGAGATTTCTGGTTATGTTGGTATGCAACGTTCTTCGTTTTGTGTGTTTTTTAGAAAAGAGATGGGCGATACTTTTACCAACTATGTTAATAGTGTTCGTATGACTAATGCAGCTATGTTATTGAAGAGGGGTACGATGACCGTATCTGAAGTTTGTTGGGATAGTGGCTTCAATAATTTAGCCTCATTTTCGCGAATGTTTAAGAGATGGTATGGGGTCTCTCCGTCTGATTATGTGAAGAATAAATAGCATAAAATTGTTGTAATTTACCAGTATTTCTGCCTAATCTCCAGTATCTCAGTTTTATAGCAACTGTATTTTGTTAATAATGACTCATTTGTTATTGCTCAACCATCATTTTTAACTCTCTCAACGAGTGACTCGACCATTATTAATCGAGAATTAAACGCTCGTATATGGTTTATATTTGGGTAGGAATGTTACTTGTCTGAAAATAAATATGATTGGAGTTTCTGTCCAAAACATCATTCACGCTAAACTTGTAAATGCAACTCTTTGTCAATGCTCTTAAAAACTTACACCAACTAATTGTGTAAGTTTTTGTAAGCAAGTTATCTCGATTAAAACTCGGTCTCTTTTTTTTGTGGTTTTAATATTTATAATAGTTCTTCTTCATTTACGATTTCACTATTTTGGCATAGTTGTTGGTTTGATACTGTAGTTGTTAATTTCAAAACAATGCAAAGTATGAAACTAAAAATAACTCTTTGTTTGATTGCAGTCTTAATGTCGCTGCAAAGTTTCTCGCAAAGCTCAGTCGCTCTCAAAACTAATCTATTGTACGATGGATTGACCTTTACCCCAAATCTCGGACTTGAGATTGGACTTGGTAGGCGAACGACACTTGATATAAGTGGTGGTTATAACCCCTGGAATCTCAATGGAGATAGGAACGACAATAAGAAACTTGTGCACTGGCTCTCTGAACTAGAGTTTAGATACTGGTTCTGTCAACGTTTTAGTGGGCTCTTTCTAGGGATTCACCTACTCGGTTCGCAGTATAATATTTCGGGTCATAACCTACCATTACTGTTAGGCGCTAACTCCCAGAATTATAGATATGATGGTTGGGCAGTTGGAGGTGGTATATCACTAGGTTATCAGTTGGTACTTGCCAAGAGGTGGAATTTGGAGTTTAATGTGGGTTTTGGGTATGCAGGTATGCGCTACAATAAGTATGATTGTCCGCAATGTGGCGCTTTGATTCAGAGCAATGCTTGGCGAAACTATTGGGGACCAACTCGCGGAGGAATCTCACTGATGTTTATGCTCTAATATTTAAGTCTTTTCAACTCATAATCAACTATAAAACAATGAAACATAAAATATTGATATTTGTTGTTGCTATCTGCTTATTCAATGTGGCTGTAGCCCAAAACGACAAACTGTTTACAATTAAGAATGTAGAAGTTACTAGGATTGGCGGAACTGCTTTCGAAGGAGGCGATGTGGTAGTGAACTTCACTGTTCAACCAAGCCGCAAAATTAGAGTTAGCGAGAATCTTACTATTACCCCAGTGCTAGTAGGGCAAAGCGAATCGATGACACTCACCCCGATTCAATTTTCGCGTCGTCAAGCAGTTGTTAATGAGTGGCGAACAGGTAAATTGCCTTCGACTACAACTATTATTGCTTCAACTAAAGAGCCACTGGTTTACACTGCTGCTTTTCCCTATCAGGATTGGATGAATGAGAGTTCGCTGAAGATTAACTCGGAGTTATATCGTTGTGCACGCACAGATTTTTTATCATCTTATTTTGTTGCGTCGTCGTTTAAATTGGTCGATGAACGTCGCGACCCTGTTCTTACCTATTTCGAACCAAAGGTCGAAGAGGTGAAACGCAGAGAATTAAGTGGTACTGCTTATTTAGAGTTTAAGGTTGGCAAGTGGGAGTTGTTGCCATACTTTGCGAACAATGCTGCCGAACTCGACAAAATAAATGCTACGATTGAGATGGTTAAGACCGACGATGATATACGATCGGTTAAAAATATTGCACTTTGGGGTACTTGTTCGCCTGAGGGTAGTTATGAGTTTAATGCGCAGTTGGCTCAAAATCGCGTTATGTCTGTTCGTGAGTATATTCAAAATCGTTACTTATATCCATTCGATATTTTTACAGTCACTTCCACTCCCGAAAACTGGGCAGGACTTCGTGCGGCAGTCGAAAAGTCGACACTCTATAATCGTGGCGAGATACTCTCAATCATTGATTCAGGGTATTCGCCTGAGATGATGGACAGAAAAATGTCTGCACTGCCAAATTATAGGGAGTTGTTAGATTATTATTATCCCCCACTTCGGAGGGTTGATTATCGAATTAATTATGTGGTCGAGCAGTTAGATTTACAGAGAAGTGTATCGATTTATGAAAAACAACCTCGTGATATGAGCCTTAATGAGTTGTATATATTGGCAATGAGTTATGGGGAAAATAGTGTTAAGTTCGTTGATGTTATTCGTATGTCTGTTTTGCTTTTTGACGATAGTGCAGAGGCAAATGTTAATGCTGCGGTATCGGCTGTTGCCCAAGGTAAGTATAGTGCTGCTAAAGGGTACCTAGATGTAGCAAAGTCAGAAATTTTTAATAGTGGGTCGAATAGCAACAATCGTTTGTTAGAGTCGGTTTATTATAACACTCTAGGAGTTTGGGCGTTGTTTACTGGCAATGAAGCATTGGCTAGTGAGTCAATATCGAGAGCGGCTGCGATGGGTCTAAAAGCAGCAGTTGATAATCTGCCATTAGTTCTCTGAGTTAAAAGAAATAATGGTTAATGATAGATTGACTTTCATTAACCATTAACCATTTATAATTTTATCGAGAGTAGTTGTTCGACAAAGTCACGTTTGCCACTCAGACGCTGAACCTTGTTTTGTCCTCCCTTTTTCCCCCTGTGCGACAACCATTCGATAAAAGTGCCTTGTTCAACTACCGAAATAGTTGGAGCATTTAGCGTGGTGTTGTTGTGGCGTTTGGCGGCGTAGTCCGAATTGGTATCCTGCAATGCCTTGTCAAACGCTTCGTTAAACAAAACTTGAGAATTTGGCGCAACGGCAAACTCTATAACCCATTGATGAGATCCCTTAGTGTTGCTCTCCATAAATATTGGGGCGGCAGTATATTCTGAAATTATTGCCCCAGTAGCTTCGCAAGCAATCTTTAAGGCTTTCTCTGCATTGTCAACAATTAACTCTTCGCCAAAAGTGTTGATATAGCTCTTAGTGCGACCCGTAATCCTGATTTTATGAGGGGAAAGCGACGTAAATTCTACAGTGTCGCCAATTATATATCGCCATAGTCCGCTCGATGTGCTAATTACCATTGCATAATTAACACCTGTTTTAACTCCCTCGAGTGGTACAGCAGTAGAGTAGTCCTCTAGCGTTGAGAGCGGTATGAATTCGTAAAATACTTCGTAGTCGAGCATTAGTAGCATCGAACTGTCAGTAGGGTCGTCTTGAAGCGCGAAGAAACCCTCTGATGCGTTGTATGTTTCCATATACAACATCTCTGGCGAAGGAAAAAGCTCCTCATACAATTTGCGGTATGGAGTAAACGCAATGCCGCCGTGAATGAATAGGCTCATATCGGGCCATACCTCGTGAATATTGTTTTTACCAGTGTATTGGAGCACCTTTTGCATCAATATCAAGTTCCAAGATGGTACTCCAGCAAACGAAGTGAGATTTTTGCCAACTGTTGCTTTGCAAATAGCTTCAACCTTCTTCTCGAAATCGGCAATAAGTGCAACCTCGGGTTTAGGTTCTCTAATAATTTTAGCGTAAAACGGTGTGTTTTCTATAAGAATCGCCGAGAGGTCCCCAACTTTGAGTCCACCTTCACGCTCCAGAACCGAACTTCCGCCAAGGGTTAAAGATTTTCCCGAAAAGGCTTTGCTTTTTGGAAAATTCTGAGCAAACACCGCAGTTGTATCTCTCGCACCGCGATAGTGACAATGATTTAGATATCGTTTTGTGGTTGGTATAAACTTACTGACACTGCCAGTAGTCCCCGAACTTTTAGCTGCCCAAGGTGTTGGCGAACCGCTCCAAATAGCATCTTGGTTGCCATCTCGCACTTGATTGATGAATGTTGAGTATTCGTCGTAATCGACAATAGGAATATTTTTTTGAAACTTCTCGATTGTTGATACATCGCCAAACTTCGATAGGTATTGATTCTTATTAGAACATAGTAGTCTAAATTGTTGATTTTGAGCTGTAAATGGATCGTTTCTGAACTTCTCTATCGTTCTAAGACGCTGCCCAAATGCTAATGTAACTATTTTGTTGAAAAGACTCATTGTTTTTGTTGAGGTTGTTTGAGTGCAAATTTAGAAAAAAATCTTATCTTTGTTAGATGAAAAGTGGTGTAATATATACTATTTTTTATCTAATGAATGAAAATTAATAATTTAAATAATAAAAATAATAATGAAAGTTACAGCGTTTACTGATTTCCATATCCAAAATGGAGCTCGTATGGCAGAATTTGCAGGGTATAATAGTCCTATTGAATTTTCGGGTATTGCCGATGAACACAACACAGTTGGAGAAAATATGGGCGTTTTTGACGTGAGCCATATGGGTGAAATTTGGGTTAAAGGCGAAAATGCCGAAAAATTTTTACAGTATGTCACTAGCAATGATGTGGCAGCACTTTACGACGGAAAAGTACAATACTCGTGTTTCCCTAATGGTAAGGGTGGTATTGTCGATGATTTGTTGGTCTATCGTATCGATGCTCAAACCTATCTTTTGGTTGTCAATGCAAGCAATATTGACAAAGATTGGGCTTTTTTGTGTGAACACGCCCCAAAATTTGGTATTACTCCAGGCAAAGAACTTTACAACGCTTCGGACGAAATTG
>CAMTOL010000148.1 GCA_947074135.1 uncultured Rikenellaceae bacterium | reverse complement strand
AGTTTCAAGTAGTATGTTTCTATCTAACAGTTCTTTGCGGCTTGTAAAATAACCTCCTCTCTTTTTGGCTTTCTCAATCCTTCGCACCATTGATGGGGTGAAGTAAGGATGAGATAACAGCTCGTTTTGGGTCGCAAAGTTAATATTTATTTTGGAAATCAGCACACTATCGACAAAAAAATTACGAAAAATTCTCTCATACACCTCTTCGTCAATGCCTCGAACCTCTCTCAACTGCTCTACAGAGCAGTAACCGCCTAGTTTTTCTCTATAATCAACAATTCGTCTTGAAAAGACAGCACCGATACCATAAACTCGCCTCAAGACTGAAGTATCGGCAGAATTAAGCTCTATGTGAAGAGGTTTATACGACTTTTTGATATTAGTCTTTGCTGTTCTGACAGAATCCACAGAATTAGAGTAGATTACTGGCATAAAAACAGAGTCCGCCTTACAAATCAGCGAACCCTTTAGGTTATCTTCTCTACGAATCCCAATTGCGCTTATCGCTATGACAACAACTACAACCAACAACAGCGCAATATATCCACTTTTTCGACCCATTACTCCTCTTTAGACTCTTTTTGTGATGCTTTGAACCTACTCCAATAATCACGAAGTGACATCTTCATATCTTTGTGAAGCAACAGGATACCAATAAGGTTTGGTATAGTCATAAAAGCAATAGTTACGCCCGAAAATATCCAGATAATCGAAGTATCGACAAATGCACCTACACAAAAAGCAGCAGTATAGATAACTCTAAAGTATGGAACTGCCTTAACTCCAAATAGGAATGTGACAGCTCTATCGCCATAATAACTCCAAGCAAGTGCTGTTGAGAAGGCAAAAAGCAGTAGGCTAATTGGGATAATATAACCTCCTAATTCGCCAAAGAAGCCACGCTTAAAGGCTTCGGTAGTTAGCGGCGCGGAGTGCAAGAGCGACTCACCACTAAACTCAATACGCTCTTTAACTTTGCCATTTTCTACGTTCAGCGAACCACTAAAAGGTTTTCCATCTTGATTAACCACAATGTTTTGCGCAATCGAACGAGAGTGCAAAACAGTCACTGGCGATGTAATCTCCCCATTTAACACCTCAATTATTCCATTATAAGTTTTAGCATCGCTGTTTTGGTCGCCACTAAGCAACGCACTAAGCGACACTATATGATCACTGTTTGACTCCGTAAAGTAATTACCCTCAACAATATACATATCGGAAGATTGGAAACGATTATCAATTTTTTCAGTCCACACGCCCGAACTAAGTAGTATAATACCAGTTGTAAAACAGATAATAATAGTGTCGATAAATGGTTCTAAGAGCGAAACCATACCCTCGCTAACCGGTTCAGATGTTCGAGCCGCACTGTGAGCAATTGGCGCACTACCCTGTCCTGCCTCGTTCGAGAATAGTCCACGATTCACTCCACGATTGAACGCCCAAGCAAATCCTGCCCCAAGAAAGCCACCAGTCGCAGCAGTACCATTAAAAACATCACTAAAAACTGACGCTACTGATGGTATAATGTTATCGTAGTTAAAAATCAAGACAGAAAGTCCACCCAAGAAATAGATAACTGCCATTGTGGGAACAATACTTTGAGCCACCTTTGCTATACGCTTAATACCACCTATTATGACAAGTCCAAGCAGTGCAGCCAAAATTATACCTACCCAGAGTTTATCTACACCCCAAGTCGCCTCAAATGAGTTAGCAATAGAGTTGATTTGTGGAAGTGAGCCTGTACCAAAACTCGACAATATAGTAGCAACAGCAAAAATAACCGCCAACCACTTAGCATTGAGCCTGTTTTTCATATAGTACATCGGTCCTCCACTAACCGTACCGTCGGCTGTTATCTCTCTATACTTAATCGAAAGCGTAACCTCAACCATTTTGGTAGCCATACCAAGCAGAGCGGTAATGAGCATCCAAAACAGAGCAGAAGGTCCCCCTAGGTGAATAGCAAGAGCAACACCTGCAATATTTCCCGTACCAATTGTACCGCTAAGCGCTGTCGAGAGTGCGCCAAAATGCGATGTATCGCCTTTGTCGCTACATTTATCAAACTTCCCAGTAGTTACCCCAAGTGCGTGGCGAAAGAACCTAAACTGCGGAAAACCAAGATAAATCGTAAAGAAAAGTCCAGTACCTAAAAGAAAATAAACAAACCACTCCGCAGAGCCTAGATAGCTATCAATGGTTGTAAGAAAATCGGCGATTTGTTGCATATGTTTTTTTGTTTTTGGTGGTTATCGAAACAAAAAGTATCTTTGTATGGAGGTAAATATACAACTTTATTAATTATGTTACAAATTCAACAAAAAATAGAGAGGCTCAAACGTGAGCGAAATGCAGTAATATTAGCACATTACTACTGCACAGCCGAGGTTCAAGGTGTGGCTGATTTTGTGGGCGACAGTCTTGCACTCTCGGTCAAAGCCTCTGAGGTTGATGCCGATGTGATACTATTTGCGGGCGTGCACTTTATGGCAGAAACAGCTAAAATACTCTCGCCCAATAAGACTGTATTGATTCCTGACACTGAGGCAGGTTGTTCGTTGGCAGATAGCTGCAAGGCAGAGGATTTTGCAGCGTTTTTGGAGAACTACAAAGGACACACCGTAATTAGCTACGTCAACACTACGGCAGCTGTTAAGACACTGACAGATATCGCTTGCACATCGAGTAATGCCGTTCAGATTGTTGAGTCGTTACCTCGCAACGAAAAGATAGTTTTCGCACCTGACCGCAATTTAGGCAACTATATTAAACAAAAAACAGGTCGTGAAGATATGGTGGTTTGGGACGGAGCTTGCCACGTTCATCAACGATTTTCGTTAGAGCGTATTTTAGAGTTGAAAAAGGAGAATCCTGAGTCTAAAGTGTTGGTTCACCCCGAATGTCCACGTCCAATAGTGCTTATTGCAGACTGTGTTGGTTCGACTGCCGAGTTGCTGAAATTTTCGAAAGATAGTAACGCAGAGTGCTTTATTGTGGCAACAGAGAGCGGAATACTACACAATATGCAACAGGCTTCGCCGATGAAGCGTTTTATTGCAGCTCCACCCGACGATAGCGAGTGTGCCTGCAACGATTGCGCCTATATGAAGCTCAATACACTAGAGAAAATTGCCCAGTCGCTCGAAACTCTAAGTCCTGCGGTTGAGCTAGATAGCGATGTTATCGAAAAGGCACGTCGTCCAATTGAGCGAATGATTGAGATCTCTCGAACCCTCGGACTAGTTTAGAGTATAATCAGAAGGCGTTTTATTATCTGGATTGGTTATTCAGATTCACACACATTCTTTCAAAATCTTTCCAATGTTTGTAAAATTGGAAAGATTTTTTTATAGCAAATACATTATAGATAGTAAAAAACGTAAAAAAGCGTAAAAAGGTGCAAAATAATTTGGTTTTCTGAAAATTGTATATAACTTTGTTATCGAATAACGATAAATATTTATTGTTTTTCGGTTACTATCTAACTAATCTCTATCACACCAAACACTAAGTATTATACCTTTTAATAAAATAATTAATCTCGAAAACCTATGATTTTAGAGGCAAAAAACATTGTAAAACAGTACGCCAACCATCGAGCATTGGACGATGTAAGCGTTTCGATTCCTCGAGGCTCGGTCTATGGGCTACTGGGACCTAACGGAGCTGGTAAAACTACTCTAATTCGCATTATTAACCGAATTACTGCTCCAGACAGTGGCGAACTACTCTTCGACGGCAGAGCGATGACCGCCGACGATGTTAGTCGCATCGGATACCTTCCCGAAGAGCGTGGACTCTACAAAAAGATGAAAGTAGGCGAACAAGCACTCTATCTTAGTCGTCTAAAAGGACTTAGCAAAGCCGATGCCACAGCTTCGCTTCGCAAGTGGTTCAAAAAGTTCGAGATACTTGGTTGGTGGGACAAGAAAGTTGAGGAGCTATCGAAAGGTATGGCTCAAAAAGTGCAGTTTATCGTAACTGTTATCCACAACCCTGAGCTTTTGATTTTCGACGAACCTTTCAGTGGATTTGACCCAATCAACGCTCAAATTCTCAAAGAGGAGATACTAGAACGTGCAAAAGACGGTGCTACTGTGATTTTTTCGACCCACAATATGAGTTCAGTCGAGGAGATTTGTCAATATATCACTCTTATCAACAAGAGTAAAAACGTACTTAGCGGCGAAGTTAACGAGATTCGTCACAGCTTCGGCGACAACAGCTTTACACTCGGTTTTGGTGGCGACGCTACAGCACTTAGCACTGCGCTTCACAACGAAGGCACGGTTACCGAAATTAAAGAGGGCTCACTTCTAATCACTCTGCAAAAAGAGGTTCAGACACGCAAAATGATTGAGATTGCAAACTCAATGGTTGACCTACGCAGCGTAACACCGAAAATACCGTCGATGAACGAGATTTTTATTCGTGTTGTCGAACAGAGTACAAATAAACAATAAGGAGGCAAAACAATGGGAAAAATAGGATTAATAATAGGACGTGAATTTAATCAAAGAGTCCGCAAAAAGAGTTTCATTATCACTACTCTATTGATGCCACTTGCTATGGTGGCTATGATTGCCGTACCTGTGTTGATACAAATCTATGGTGGCGACAATTCGAGCAAAGAGATTGTGGTTATCGAACAGTCACAACTTATCGGGTCAAAACTGCAGAGTGTCGATAACATCACATTCAAACCAATCAACGAAACATACGCCGAGGCTACCCAAAAGTATCCAAACGTATATGGTTATTTGGTTATTGGTGAGAATCTCGTGCAGAACACAAACGATGTTAAACTCTACACTACTCAAAGCTCAACGGTGTCTATCGAAAACGCCATTACGAGTCAATTATCAAACATTGTGACCAAAATTCGCATTGCCGATACTGGCGTCGAGGGGTTGGATTCGCTCATTAATGCAGTTAGAGCAAGGGTTTCGATGCAGACCTTCGACCTACACAAAAGCGACACTGGCGAGGTGACCGAAAAGGCTAGCTCGTCGGGTATTGCAATGGCTGTTGCTTACGCCTCGTCATTGATTATCTATATGTTTATCTTGCTCTATGGTATGCAAGTGCTTCAAGGCGTGGTCGAAGAGAAATCGAACCGTATCGTCGAAGTTATAGTTAGCTCGGTAAAACCTTTTGAGCTGATGCTAGGCAAAATACTTGGGGTTGCTTTTGTTGCAATCCTACAATTTGCAGTCTGGGTGGTTATCGTAGGCGTTGCTGTTGCATTTATTCCGGGAATTGGAGCAGGTGCAGCTACGGGAGCTATTCCCGCTGAGGCTCAAATGCTATCTCCGCAACTTATGGGAGTGCTTTCAACTCTAACCGATCCTGCATTCTTGTTTAGAATACTTGGTAGCTTCTTGCTCTTCTTCGTTGGTGGCTATCTACTCTACGCTTCGATGTTTGCAGCCATTGGCTCGGCAGTTGACAGCGTGGCAGACACTCAACAGTTGCAGTTTCCTGTGACACTGCCGCTTATCCTCTCGATTTTCATAATGATTAGCGTGATGCAGTCGCCTAACTCTGATGCAGCATTTTGGTTCTCGATGATTCCATTCACTTCGCCAATCATTATGATGGCTCGTGTTGCTTATGGTGTTCCTGCGTGGGAGTTATTGTTGTCGATTACGATATTGTATGCAACCTTTGTGGGAATGACCTACGTGGCAGCAAAGATATATCGTACAGGTATCTTTATGTATGGCAAAAAGCCATCGTTTGCCGAGATAATAAAGTGGGAAAGATATAAGGGGTAATTGACAATTAACAATTGACAATTATACAAGAGGTGCGCTTGGTCAAGTTATTGCTTGACC
>CAMTOL010000147.1 GCA_947074135.1 uncultured Rikenellaceae bacterium | reverse complement strand
TGGGCGTAATAGAGAGGAAGCTACTACTGCTGCTTATCTTAGTCGTACAAATCAGATCGTTGGAAATCCTGCTGATTAGTTTATTGATTTAGCAGAGTTATGATTAAATGAGGCTAAAAAAGAAACATTGTGGGTAAATCCAGAGTGGACTAAAGATTATCCTAAGACTAAAATTGTGCGCGAACAATATAGAGATAAATCTAATCCGCTTCTAATCATTTATCCCCTTGATCCACAAGGAGCAAATATAAAGGATAAAGAGACTATGTTTACTTCAAATAGCGAACCTTTCATCGGTTTTGCAATTTCATTTCCCAAAGGGGAATCAGGTATTACAGAGGAGTATGCAGTAAATAGTTGTCTGATTGATAGGTATCGTGAGTCTGAGGAAGAGTTTGATTACACTAATGACAATACTGAAAATGATGAAGAATAAAATATGCCAAATATGGGATGAGCTTGCCTCTGCAAATGTAGTGGGGATGGTTAAGAAGTCATATTCTCCAAATTTTTCTAACTGCATATACTGCATATTTGATAACCAAACAAATCACAAAGGTGTAGCAATATCATACGACAGCGATATTAAAGTGAACATCAGTCAACTTACTCGACTAAAAGATGTACAAGTGTATATTACAGAAGACTCATCTTTAAATCCTAATAAGATGCTGGTTATATTGCTGGCTAATAATCTGTACACTGAAATTTTTTCAGTTCTATGTGAGGACCTAATTTTAGCAGTATCAGAAATAAAGGAGTCAAGCAAGATTATAAAAACAATTCTAAATCAGCTGGGGAAATGGCGTGCTCTTTTCGATAATATTGGGCGAGGAGGATTGCAGCTTCAAGAGCAGCAAGGATTGTATGGAGAGCTATTTCTATTAAGAAAGCTGCTGGCAACTTTTTCGGATAGCTTCGATGTAATAAAAGGTTGGGTTGGTTCAGATAAGGCATTAAGAGATTTTCAATATCAAAAATGTGCAGTTGAAGTAAAAACGACTTCGACAAACAATCATCAAAAACTGCATATAAGCAGCGAAAGACAATTGGACGAAACTTTACTAGAACATCTATTTTTGTATCATCTTTCAGTAGAGGTCTCTAATAAAAATGGGGAAACTCTAAACGATATAGTTAAGAATATAGAAAAAATGATACATAATAATGTATTCGCCTTTAATATGTTCAATGCGAAACTGCTGGAGGCGAGTTATTTTATTCAAGACGCTGAACTTTATAACGATAGAAGTTATAAAGTAAGAAGAGAGAATAGCTACAACGTAACTAATGACTTTCCTCGTGTTAAGGAATCAGAACTCAGAGATGGTGTTGGAGATGTTGATTATACAATAATTGTGGATATGTGCTCCGACTATCTAGTACCGGAAGGTGAAATATATAACAATATTCAGCTATGCAGGAAATAGAAAAATACTACTCATCTTTATATCAAGATATTCGTTCTATGCAGGACTCCTCAGATGAAGGAGCTTCACAAGAGCAACTTTTTACGCAAATTGCTTTGGATTTACTTTCAGATGGAGGTGAAACCGAAAATTCCTATCTTGCCTATGACGAAAAAGCATTAGGCACTAGGAATCAACATAAAATTAACGGCTATGCTTTGTCCGATAATTATGAGACGGTCGATTTATTTATAACCATTTATCTAGGTGAAGATAGTTCTATTCAAAAAACAACTAAAGACAAAATAGATCAAGCAGTAACTCGTATTACAAATTTCTTCCGCAAAGCAGTCTATAACGATTACGTAAATGAGGTTGAAGAGTCATCTCCAATCTTCGAATTTGCAGACACACTTGCAAATTACAAGGAGCTAAAAGATAATCTCGTAAGGGTGAATATTATAATCCTAACCAATGGTGAATATAAAGGAGATTTTCCACCATCACAAACTATTGGTGGGTATAAAGTGTTTTGTCGGGTTGTCGATATAAATTACCTGTATAACATCTCTGAGCAGTCACGAATCCCAATAGAGATATGCTTTGGGGACGATGGAATTAAAGTTCCTTGCCTTACAGCTGAGACGGAATCAGACGAATATCAAGCGTATATTGCCATTATGCCAGGACAAGGACTCGCAAACTTGTATGAGCGGTTTGGAGCAAGATTGTTGGAGCAGAATGTGAGGTCTTTTCTTCAATTCACAGGTAAGATAAACAAAGGTATCAGAAATACGATAATGAATGAACCGCATATGTTTCTTGCTTTCAATAATGGTATCGCTGCTACAGCTGACCACATCGAGTTGGATGCTTCGGGGCAATATATTAGCAAAATATCGAATCTTCAGATTGTAAATGGAGGACAAACCACCGCATCTATTTACCATACTTGGAAAAAAGACAAAGCTGACATATCAAATATTTTTGTACCTCTTAAACTCTCTGTAATAAAAAACGAAAAGGAGTTTTCTGGTATTGTATCACAAATTTCGAGATACGCTAACACTCAGAACAAGGTAAATGATGCAGACTTTACAGCAAACAACCCATTCTTAATTGAACTGGAAAAGTTATCTCGATACATCTTAACACCGACAACAGAACATAATAATATACAGACAAACTGGTTTTTTGAAAGAGCACGGGGACAATATAAGAACATCCGCCAAAAGGATGGCTTTACCAAATCGAGACAAAAGCAGTTTGATCTTAAATATCCAAAATGGCAAATGTTTACCAAGGTTGAGTTGGCAAAATATGTAAATGCCTATCAGGAAGTATGGGAGGGAAGACGTCTTGTTATCGGTCCTCATATTGTAGTACGAGGAAATGAGAAAAACTATGCACAATTCATCAATAATAACACTCAAAAAAAGATTAATAGTATATATTTTGAAGATATAGTAGCCAAAATTATACTTTTCAAAGCTGCAGAGAAATTATATGGGGTAAAGCCAAATAATATTGGTGAAATGAGAAATGCCGTTGTCCCTTATGCAATAGCTCTATTAGGACATTTGACAAATTATCAGCTTGACTTATATAAGATATGGAAAAACCAGGCTATTTCAAGCTCTTTGAGCCAGTTTATGTATGAACTGATGAAAAAACTAAATCAGTTTATCATTGATAACTCGCCAAGCTCTCACTACATCGAGTGGGCTAAGAAAGAGGAATGTTGGACAAAGATAAAAGATGTTGTATGGAATGTAAATAAAGCCGACATTGAGGCTGATATGGCTGATGAAGTTCAGATGGCAAAGCGACAAGCAGTCGCCGAAACAGATGATGAGAAGGAGCAACAACAATATGAGATTGAGCTGTTAAAGTCAATCCCATATAAATTATGGAGAGAAATTGAAACTTGGGGTAAAGAATCTGGTTTTCTTTCCATTAATCAGCAAACAACAGCCTTTGAGATGGCTGGCAAGGTTAAGCATAACCGTGTAATCAATGAGTTGGAGCGTTCAAAAGCAATGAGAGTTTACGATATTGTGTGCGCTGAAAATATCGATTTGCTGAGCAGAGCTGATGAACTTCAAGACGAATCAGAGGTACCGATTAAGAAGCCTATTGAGAATAGCTCTGAAATAACAATGGAAGTTGTTCGTCAGATGGTTGAATGGGACAAACGGAGAAGAACTTTAAAGGATTGGCAATGGAATACTATGAAAGCTATTCTTGATGGTAAATTTCCATTAAGCGATAAATATATCTACGCTTGTATGAAGAATTTAGAAACTCTGAAAAAGCATGGATTTAAACCTGAATAAAGCGTTATGTGAGTTAATAATAAAGATATAATTGAAATGGAGTGCTATTAGGTTTTAACCACCAATCACAAAACAACAATATAATAATTTAACATAGTAAGATTATGGAATGGCTTATAGAACTTATAATTACCTCAATAGTTAGTCTTATTGTAGGTGGCTTTACTGGTTACAGAATTGGAATCAAAAAAAGCGTAAAACAAATCCAAAAAGGAGGTGATAACTCAACAATGATACAAGGAGGAAGAGATGTTAAATACAAATAACCAAACACAAGATGGTGGAGACGGCGCAACAATGTTGCAATCTACTAACATGAATGTCACTATAATTGGTATAGATGAAAAAAGAGCTAGAGAAATTTACGATGAAAAGTATGAAATAGCAAAGAGAGATTTTACACAAGAAGCTCTAATTCTCGCAAATGAAAGAGTTGCTAAGTTTGAGGAACTTATTATTCCTAAGCTAAAGCAATATGATGATCAATTAACAATGTTCGCTGACCCTTCTTTTCATATTCTGTTAATTGAAGCACAAAAAACTGCGGCATCTACAGAACGAGAGGCAGACTATAATTTGTTGGCTGAATTATTAAAGAGGCGCGTAGAAAGAGGTGATAATAGAATGGTTCGAGCTGGTATAAAACAAGCTGTTGATATAGTTAGCGAAATATCTGATGAAGCATTGTTAGGCTTAACTGTAGTTCATAGCCTACGCTGTTTTTGTCCAGTAAGTGGTAATATTTCTAAAGGTCTTGATGTCTTAAACAATTTGTATAATAAGCTTATTTATGGTGCATTACCAGAAGGCTATGACTGGTTAGATCACTTAGACACGCTTGGAGCTATACGTCTAAACTCTTTTGGATCAATAAAAAAAATAAAAGAATATATGCCATATAGGCTTGAAGGATATGTGGCTGTAGGAATAAAGAAGGATAGTGATAATTATAATAAAGCATTACAACTACTTGATGATGTCGGACTCAACAAGAGTATATTGACAGAGCATCTATTAAATTCAGATTATGTGCGGTTAAATATACTCGATAAAGATTCAATAAATGATCTGAAATTAGTCGTCAATCAATTCAATCAGCTTCCATTAAATAATCATCAATGTGACAATCTCCGCATCATCTATGATTTGTATGACAATACTGCTGAGCTAATTGAAAATAATAAAACGCAATTTATGACAGAATGGAATAATAGACCATATCTTAAAATGCTCGGAGAGTGGTGGGATAATCATTCTACAACATTTAATATTACTGCTGTAGGGAGAGTTTTAGCACACGCTAATGCGAGAAGACTTGACAATGGATTGCCTGATTTAGAATAGTATGATGGAAGAGTTTAAAATGATAATAGCAGGTCTAATAGGTTCGATTATCACGATTATTATAAAAGCGATAATAGATACCCGCACAGATAATGTACAATACAAACGAGAGCTTAAAAAATTAGTCTTTCAGCGCAAAACAGATGCTATCGAGAGAGCTATGTCTTGGTTTCAAGAAGCGATTGACTGTTATTCAATGATGCAAATGGGCTATAATGAACTTGGTACAAAATACAATCCAGTAGTGTTGTCGAAAATAGAATCATCTTTGATAAAAGCTTTAGGATTGTATAATGAGTCACCAATTCGATTAAATCAGATTTATCTTTATTATGACTTCTCGGATGTTGAATACTTATTTGGCACACGAGAATCAATGGAGTTTATCAATTCGACCATAGCCTCGATAGGTGTATTAGATCAAGATGCCCGTGCTCTCCGACTTGTAGGCAAAGATGATGAATCACTAGAGATTCAACAATTACAAGCAAGAGCAATAGAATTATTTAAAGAACTCCCTGAAGCCATAAACACTCAAATAGCTCATATTACAGAGATACAAAATATTATACGACGGGAATATAAAAGCTATTTAGCATAATCAATTTAAAAGTTATTTTATGCTACAACAAAATAAAATACAGCTTTTTGAACAGAAGAAAGTTCGCACCGTTTGGGACGATGCGCAGGAAAAATGGTATTTCTCTATTCTTTATGTGATAGAGATTTTAACTGACAGTCCACGCCCTCGCAAGCATTGAACTGCGCTGACAACGAAA
>CAMTOL010000146.1 GCA_947074135.1 uncultured Rikenellaceae bacterium | reverse complement strand
GACACCCATCGTATTTTGAAAAAAAACTGTATTCTTTTTAAACTACTCTTTTTTGTAGTCTTAGACAAAGGTAAATAGAATGAACTAAAAAAGCAAATATTTGTCAAAAAAAAACACTAAATTTACTCTTAATTGTACTAAAAATAAGCAGTATAGAGTTGTTCGAACATAAATTTGGTTTAAAATAAATTTTGTAGCTCACTAAAAATAGTGTAAATTTGTGAGATTTGTTAAACGATAGTTACCATACGATTGAACGTGAGGCCGTCGCTGAGATTAAAGAGCGGTCAAGTCGTTTTATTGCTTATGCCTATCCTGTGACCGATGCAAAGAGCGCAGAACAGTTAGTTGCCCTTTTGAAAAAAGAACACTATTCGGCGAGACATCACTGCTATGCTTATAGAATTGGAGTTGGAGGCGTCGTTAATCGAGCCAATGACGATGGCGAACCTAGTGGAACTGCAGGACGCCCAATTTTAGGACGAATGCTTTCCGCTGATGTGAGTGATGTGTTGGTTGTTGTTGTTCGTTATTTTGGAGGCATTTTATTGGGTACATCAGGTCTTATTGCTGCTTATGGCGATGCTACTGAAGCTGTATTAATGGAGGCGGGTAGGGTTGAAAAGGTGCTTCGAGAGTGGGTTCGTTTTGAGATTGAGTATGCTCAAATGGATAAGTTTATGCGCATCGTTAAACGACGTGAACTTCGTATGGCTCCTATTGAGTATGAAGGTGTTAAATGTATTGTCAAGCTTGAACTTAGACTAGGCGAAAGAGATGAGGTTATTGAGGAGTTGACAAAGAAATATTAAGAATCAGATTCTACTTTATTAATCATATAATAGATATAAACTATGCAGAAAAGTTTAGTATCAATTGATGACTTCAGCAAAGAGCAAATTGTTCATATTCTTGGACTTGCGGCTGAGTTTGAAGCCAATCCACGACAAAAAATATTAGAAGGAAAAGTCGTTGCTTCTCTATTTTTCGAACCCTCAACTCGTACTAGACTTAGTTTCGAGAGTGCTGTCAATCAGTTAGGTGGGCGTGTTATTGGTTTCTCCGATGCCAACGCTACTAGTGTTAGCAAGGGCGAAACGCTTCACGATACGATTAAAGTAATTACAAACTATTGCGATATGATAGTGATGCGTCACCCTGTCGAGGGAGCAGCTCGTTATGCTAGTGAGGTTGCTTCAGTTCCAGTTATCAATGCTGGAGATGGAGCTAATCAACACCCAACCCAAACTCTTTTGGACTTGTACTCAATCGCAAAGACTCAAGGTCGAATCGATGGTATCAATATTATGATGGTTGGCGATTTGAAATATGGTCGCACAGTTCATTCTTTACTTCAGGCGCTATCGCACTTTAAGGCGAATTTTACATTCGTTTCGCCAGTTGAGCTCCAGATGCCTATTGAGTATAAAAAGTTTTTATACGAGAAGGGTATTTCGTACTATGAAACGAGTGATATTATGGAGCGAATGAGCGAAACAGATATTATTTATATGACTCGCGTTCAGAGAGAGCGTTTTGCCGATACAATGGAGTATGAGAGAGTTAAAAATGCCTATGTTCTTCGTCGTGATATGCTTAATGATACAAAGGATACAATGAAGATTCTTCATCCACTTCCTCGTGTCAATGAGATTCACAAAGATGTTGACAATAGTGGTAAGGCATACTATTTTGAACAGACTCAAAATGGGGTTTATGCTCGTCAAGCTGTGATTTCTCATCTTCTTGGGCTTAAATAATTACGAACTTTTAAAAACTACGATGGAAATGCAGGTTGCAAACAAAAAAATGGAGGTGAGTGCTATTGAGAATGGTACTGTTATTGACCATATACCTCCTACTGCGCTTTTTAAGGTTATCGAAATTTTGCATTTAGATAAGATTGAAGACCAACTCTTTTTTGCTACCAATCTTCGAAGCAATAGAATTGGCAAAAAAGCGTTGATAAAGATAGTTGATCGTTATTGTAACGATTATGATATAAGCTACCTAGCACTTGTTGCGCCAACTGCTCGAATATCGACAATAAAGAACTTTGAAGTGGTTGA
This sequence comes from uncultured Rikenellaceae bacterium, assembly GCA_947074135.1. GTDB lineage: Bacteria > Bacteroidota > Bacteroidia > Bacteroidales > Rikenellaceae > Mucinivorans. The sequence continues at coordinate 3,825 of CAMTOL010000146.1, read as the reverse complement.
TAAAAGTCAGATAGAGCCTCCACAAGAGGTTTCGGGCTTTGTTCGATGTGCTAACCCAATGTGTATTACCAATCACGAGAAGATAAAGACTCGTTTTACGGTTAGTTCGCAACAGGGAGAGTTGTCGTTAAAGTGTCGTTACTGCGAGAAGACTACAATGCAGGAGCAGATTGAGATTATAAATGAGAAATAAAGCAGAAAAAGAGTTTATCAAAATAAGGGGAGCTAGAGTTCATAACCTCAAGAATATAGACCTAGATATCCCACATAATCGTCTTGTAGTTATCACTGGACTTTCGGGTTCGGGAAAATCGACACTGGCCTTCGACACTATTTTTGCCGAAGGTCAGCGGCGTTATGTTGAGAGCCTATCTGCCTATACTCGTCAGTTTATGGGCAAAATCGAGAAGCCTGATGTTGATAGTATTGAGGGGATTGCTCCTGCTATTGCTATTGAGCAGAGGGTTACATCTCGAAACGTTCGTTCAACAGTTGGTACCTCAACCGAGATTTACGACTATTTACGTTTATTGTTTGCTCGAATTGGGCATACTTTTTCACCAGTGAGTGGGGTAGAGGTGCGTTCGCACTCTATTTCCGATGTTTTGTCGCAGATTCAAAGTGTGACAGAGGGAGTGAAAATAATTCTTACAACTAGGGTTGTTGTCGATGATACGAAAGGACTCATTGATTCGTTGCTTCAAGGTGTTAAAGATGGTTTTAGTAGGGTTTTTGCTGCTGGACAACTCTATGATATTAACGAGTTGTTGCAAGATTCTAATGGTGTTGATGTTGATAAGTTGTTTTTCGTAATCGACAGATACATAGGCGGTCAGATCGATAAAAATAGGGTATTAGATTCGGCTACTCGTGCGTTTTCAATAGGTAGCGGCGATTTGCAGCTCCATATCGAGGGTCAAAATGGAGAGTGGAATGAGGAGATTTTCTCTTCTAGATTCGAAGCCGATGGTATTGTTTTCGAGCGACCTACTGAACATCTTTTTAGCTATAATAACCCTCTTGGAGCTTGTAGTTGTTGTCAGGGATATGGCAAAGTGACTGGCATTGACGAGGAGTTGGTTGTCCCAGATAAGAGCAAAAGCATTTATGACGATGCTATTGTTTGTTGGCGAGGCGAAACGATGAGCGAATGGAAACGTCAGCTTATTGGTGTGGCTAAAAGCTGTGGAATACCTATCCATAAACCATTTTATGAACTTACTCGTGAGCAGAAACTTTTGATTTGGACTGGCAATGAGCGTTTTGGTGGTTTGAATGACTTTTTTAAGTATTTAGAAAAGGAGCGATATAAAATTCAGTATCGAGTTATGTTGTCCCGTTATACAGGCAAGAGCGTTTGTGGCGAGTGTAATGGTGGGCGACTTCGCAAAGAGGCGACTTATGTTAAGATTGGTGGAAGGTCGATTGTCGAACTTTCGCAGATGCCAGTTGGGGAGTTGTTAGAGTTTTTTGCGAAGTTGGAACTCGATGAGTATGATAGGACTATTGGCGATAGGGTGCTGGAGGAGATAGTGAGTCGTTTGAAATATTTGTGCGAAGTTGGTCTTGATTACCTTACTCTCGACCGTACTAGCTCGACACTTAGTGGTGGTGAGGCACAACGAATTATGCTCTCTACCTCACTTGGTAGTTCACTTGTTGGGTCACTCTATATTCTCGATGAACCGAGCATTGGACTTCACCCTCGTGATAATCGGAGATTGATTTCTGTATTGAAACAGTTGCGAGATGTAGGTAATACTGTTATTGTGGTCGAACACGAGGAGGAGGTTATCAATGCAGCCGATGTTTTAGTTGATATGGGTCCATTTGCAGGAGAGTATGGCGGCGAGGTCGTTTTTGTTGGTGAAGCTTGTAAGATGAACAAGAAAATAGCTGATAAGAGCCTGACAGCAGCTTATTTACTTGGTGAGAAACAGATAGAGATGCCTAAAAAAGTTCGTCAGTGGCGAGATTCGATTGAGATTAAAGGGGCTAGACACAATAACCTAAAGAATATAGACATAAAATTTCCTCTTGGCGTAATGTGTTGTGTGACAGGAGTTAGTGGAAGTGGAAAGTCGTCGCTTGTGGGCGATATTCTCTATCCTGCGCTTCGCCGCGAACTGCTCGAAACGGGTGGTCGAGTAGGCGATTTCGACTCAATTTCGGGCGATATTAAGCGTATAAAGGGTATTGAGTATGTTGACCAAAATCCGATTGGCAAAGGTTCTCGCTCTAATCCAGTAACTTATATTAAGGCTTACGATGAGATTAGAAAGTTGTTTTCGGAGCAGCCTGCTGCTGTTGCTTCCAAATTCGATCCTTCGTCGTTTTCGTTCAATATTGCTGGTGGACGTTGCGAGGAGTGTAAAGGCGAGGGTGAGATTAAGATTGAGATGCAGTTTATGGCTGACGTAGTGTTGCAGTGCGAGAGCTGTGTTGGTCGTCGTTTTAAGGATAATATATTGGCTGTTAAGTATAAAGGTTGTTCGATTGCTGATGTTTTGGATATGAGTATTTCCAAAGCGATTGAGTTCTTCTCGGTTGATGCAGCGTCTAGTAAATTGTGTGCCAAAATTGTTGAGAAGCTAAAAGTTTTTGGTGATGTAGGTCTTGGTTATGTGCGACTTGGGCAGTCTAGCTCAACTCTTAGTGGAGGTGAGAGTCAGAGAGTCAAACTTGCTTCGTTTTTGCTTAAGGAGCGTGGCGATGGACCGCTTTTTTTTATTTTCGATGAGCCTACAACGGGACTTCATTTCGAAGATGTTAAAAAGCTGTTGGTAGCTCTAAATGCGCTTGTCGATGCTGGTCATACAGTTTTGATTGTAGAGCATAATATGGATGTGATTAAGTGTGCCGATTGGGTTATAGATATTGGACCAGAGGCTGGAGATAGGGGTGGAGATGTAGTCTTCGAGGGGACACCTAGTGAGTTGACAAAGTGCAAGAGTGGCTATACCTCGAGTTTCCTCGCCCAATATATTAAGTAGTTTAAAAAGAGTATTTTATATATGAGTGAATTTACAGTAATTGAGCTTGATAATGGACTTAGATGTGTGCATCGCAGGGTTAAATCGCCTGTTGCGCACCTTTCGTTAACAATTGGAGCAGGTACTCGTGACGAAAGCTCCGAGCAGAGTGGAGTAGCCCATTTAGTTGAGCATCTGTTATTTAAAGGTACATCTAATCATAAGTCATACTATATAAACAGCGCACTTGATGCTGTTGGCGGCGAACTGAATGCTTTCACTGCCAAAGAGGAAACAGTGTTACACGCTACTTGCTTACGTAATTACGCACGTAAAGGCGCACATTTGCTGATAGATATGGCTCTTAATTCAACCTTCAGTGAAAGTGAGTTAAAGAAGGAGAAAGAGGTTATAATCGACGAGATAAACTCCTATAATGATTCTCCCTCTGAATTGATTTTCGATGAATTTGAGGAGTTGTTGTTTGGTGGTTCGCCGCTTGGACGCTCTATTTTGGGCGATAAACGCAATATTAAACGCATTAAACGAGCTGATTTACTGCATTTTTGCGAAACCAATTATACGCTCCAAAATTTTGTTTTTGCAATGAGTTCGTCGCATACTGCTTCGCAATTCTCGGAGTTTTGTAAAGCGGTTTTTGGTGAATTTTCTTCAAAAACTGTTGATAAACAGCTTAGAGTTGCACCTCAAAAGGTTGAAGTTTTTGATATTTGTAAGTATAAGAGATTATCTCAGTCACCCGTTGTTGTAGGTGGTTATGCCACTTCCATTTACGACTCAAAACGTTTACCTGCTGCCTTTTTGTTCCTTTTTTTTGTAGGACCTTCTGCAC
>CAMTOL010000145.1 GCA_947074135.1 uncultured Rikenellaceae bacterium | reverse complement strand
GTTAGCCAAACATCAATCTCTGTGACGAAAGTTCCAATAGAATCGGCTTTCACAAAGGCTGATATTGAGTTTTGGGCAGAACCTTCGGTTTTCCAAAACCCCCGATGAGCAATAATCTTAGGCTGAGCAAGCGCATAACCAACGGTAAAAACAGAAACAACGACTACAAATATATACTTTATCATCTTAGGTTTTTTGATTGAATTAATTAGTAAATGTATGCAAAATTATTCAAATACACCTAATATCAAAGTCTGATTTCTTAACTACTACAAAAAAAATTGCTCTTGCAGATTTCCACAAGAGCAATAACTATGATATATAAGCTAAGATTAAGCTACTAACTGAGCAATCCATATCCACAATGGAGCAGTCACCATAAAGAGTAGCGTACTAACTGCAAGCGACGACGTACCAGTTCTGACATAGGTTTGATAGCGACTTCCGATAATAATACCAGAAAAAACTGGAGGGAGTGCACCAGCAAGCACTAACATCTGAAGCTTTTCAACCTCCATTCCGAACAATTTACCGATAATGAGAAACAGTGCTGGCATTAGAATCAGCTTAACAAAGGTGTTATATATAACCTCTTTATCAAACTCAAACTTATGAGCAGAGAGTGTCAAACCAGCAGCAAAAACCGCAACACCAGCGTTAGCCTTAGAGATTAAATCAAACGAAGGTTCAGCTTTTTCGGGAAAATGAACTCCACACAAAACCAAAATCACAGCTATAATTGGCGACCAGACAACAGGCTCTTTAAGAGCATTTAGTAACGCATTACTACTCTTCTTAGGTGGAGTTGCAGTGGCTGGCGCTCCATTTTGAGCAGTTGCAGCAGTTGCAGCACTATTTTGTTGCAGCGACGCTGGGTTCAACAGATACAGGGCAGCTGGAATTGCGATGGCATTAACTACAATAGCCACCACAGCAACTACAAGTCCTGTTGTTGCACTACCCCCATAGATAGGTTCGAGTACAGCAAACCCCAAAAAACCAATGGTTGGAGCACCCCCAATAAGCCCACTAATTGCAGCCTCTGCTTTGGTGTGTTTAAAGAACTTTTTACACGAGAAGTATGACCAGAAGTAACAACCCATAATCACAATAAGGCTCACCAAGAATAGTTTTCCGTCGGAGAACAACATCTCTCTATCGCCTTTGACAATTGAGAGAAACAGAGCAGCAGGAAGTGCATAGTTAAGCACAAACTTATTGAAGCTACGAGAGTTCTCCTCACTAAAAGCACCTCTTTTACCAGAGATGTAACCCAATATCATAATAACAAATATTGGAATGAGGTCAGTTAAAATTATATTCCACATTTTTATTCAATAGTTCAAATTAATTAGATCATTTTCCAGCCACTGTCTTTGGATTGAGGCTACTAATATGACCGCTCTCTGTACCTGTTGCAGGGTCAATTACACAGTTGATAAGTGTCGGTTTACCTGACGTTATACCACTTGCAAGAGCATCTTTTAGCTCTTGTGGAGTCGCTACATTGTATGGGGTTCCGCCAAAAGCTTCGATAAGTTTATCGTAACGAGCACTCACCATCAACGTAGTTGGCGAGGGAGCACCTTTGCCACTTAGGTCAATATGGTCGCCACGATAGATACCTCCGTTATTGAAAATAACAATAGTAACAGGCAGTTTGAATCGACATACCGTTTCAATCTCCATTCCGCTAAACCCAAAAGCACTATCTCCATCAATCATAACAATTGGTTTGCCGCTAGTCACTGCCGCACCAATAGCATAACCCATTCCTACACCCATTACACCCCACGTTCCGCAATCTAAACGATGACGAGGTTGATACATATTGATAGCATTGCGAGTATCATCGAGAGTATTAGCCCCTTCGTTGACTAAATAGATATCTTTATTGGCATCAATCACCTCTTTGACTGCACCTAGTGCCGTATAGAAATCCATAGGAGAGGTTACAGCAGCTAACTTGGCTGCCATCTTCTGAATATTTACACTCTTATCAGCATCAATTTGAGCCAACCAATCCGAAGATGCCTTAACTGGAGATTTACCCAAACCTGCAACCATCAGCTCAATAGATGACGATATATCGCCTACAACAGGTGCATCGATTCTAACATTGCTATCTATCTCTTTGGGTTCAATATCAAGTTGCACAAAACGCACTGCCGGATTCCAATGTTTTCCCTTGCCGTGCGACAACAACCAATTCAATCTAGCTCCGACAAGCATCACCACATCAGCATTCTCAAGCACTAAAGAGCGAGCCGCAGCCGCACAAAGTTTGTGATCATCTTCGAGCAGACCTTTAGCCATCGACATCGGAAGGAATGGGATATTGGTTGTTTCGATAAACTCTCTAATATTAGCATCAGCTTGAGAGTAAGCCGCACCTTTACCAAGTATAATAAGCGGTTTTTTAGCGTCGCCTAGGAGTTTTAATGCCCTCTCAATAGACTCTTGACTCGGAATCTGTTTTGGCGCAGGACACACAGGCACAAACAACGAGTTATCTGCCACCGTCTTATCAATCGTTGAGCCTAACAGTGCAGTGGTAAGGTCGAGATAGACTCCACCAGGGCGACCAGATATAGCAGTTCGAATAGCACGAGCCAAACCAACGGCAATATCTTCAGGACGATTGATACGATATGCAGCCTTTGCAAAAGGCTTCGCTGCATTCATCTGGTCCAACTCTTCGTAGTCGCCCTGTTGAAGGTCTATAATTGCTCTATCACTACTACCACTAATCTGAATCATCGGAAAACCGTTGACAGTAGCATTAGCCAGAGCTGTGAGTCCATTCAAGAATCCGGGTGCAGAAACAGTCAGGCAGATACCTGGTTTCTTAGTCAAAAATCCAGTAATTGCCGCGGCGTTACCAGCCGACTGTTCGTGTCGAAAACCGTAATATTTTATACCCATCTCCTGAGCGTGACGAGCAAGGTCGGTAACAGGTATGCCAACAACACCATATATAGTATCAATACCGTTTTTGAGCAACGCATCGACAAAAACGTGCATACCATCAGTTAAATTAGAATTATCCATCTTTTCTCATTAACATTAATTAATTACATAGATGCAACTCTATTTGCAAACCACTTTGTTGGCTCTAAACTCTTTGATTTGAGCATCGGTATAGCCAAGTTCACCAAGTATTGCATCTGTATCGGCTCCAAGAAGCGGAGCTGCTTTAACATTGGGAGTAAAATTAGAGAATTTAGGAGGACAACCGATTGTGATAAACTTACCACGTTTAGGCTGCTCAACCTCCACCAATGTACCGCATTTATATAGCGATTGATCCTTCTCAATATCCAACATACTTAGCACAGGACCGCAAGGCACACCAGCTTTTGCCAACTCATCTACTACTTGGAATTTGTCGCGTGTAATAGTATACTGCTCTACTCCTTTGTATATCTCATTTTTAACTAAGTTACGAGCCTCTGGAGTGTTGTATTTAGGATCGTTTGCCCATTGAGGTTGACCTAGTGCCACACAAGCCTCTGCAAAAGCTTTCGATTCGTTTTGAAGCACAATATAGACAAATGCATTAGGATCGCTCTCCCAACCTTTACACTTATAGCACCAACCTAGCACTTGTCCACCTTCGGCATTACCAAAACGAGGAACAGTCTTCTCCCCTTTATTTGCAGGGTAGCTTGGAGCGTGCTTTAATGCACCCACTTTTTCGAGAATAAGTTGGTCACGAAGTTTTACACGACAAAGGTTAAGAACTGCATCTTGCATTGATTGTTGCACATAACTACCTTCGCCTGTTTGATCTCGAAGTCTAAGAGCTGCCATTAGTCCAATAACTAGGTGCATACCTGTATTGCTATCGCCTAATGCTGCACCACTTTGGGTAGGAATGTTATACTCACCTTCCCACCAACCAGTTGTAGCTGCCGCACCTCCGGCACACTGAGCAACAGGTTCAAATGCCTTTACCTTTGCAAATGGAGAGTCAGCGTTAAAACCTTTGATTGTTCCATAAATCAAACGAGGGTTAATCTTGTGAGCCTCTTCCCACGAGAAACCCATAGCATCAACTGCACCTGGGTGAAGATTCTCTACAAAAATATCTGCGCTTTTGAGTAACTTTGTCATAATCTCTTTACCTTGAGCCGATTTGCCATCAAGTTCAATTGAGCGTTTACCACTATTTAATTGCAAAAAATAGAGTGAATCTAATCCCTCAACATCTAACATCTCATCTCGTGTTGGGTCACCTGCACCGGGACGTTCAATCTTAATTACTTCGGCTCCTAACCACGCCAACATTTGTGTACAACTTGGACCTGACTGTACTTGAGTCATATCAATGACTTTAATTCCTTCTAATGGTGATTTCATAACGTTTCCTCCTATAAGAATAATAATAAATAAAATAATCTAATGGCATATAAAATAATCAATGCACAATTAGAGAATATCAACATCTATGCCATTACCAATGCGTATATTGGGCAATAAAAATCTACTTGTTTTAAACTCACATAATTAATTACTATCTTTGTGTTACAAATTTTTAGATATCAAACTATGTCATTATTGCAGATTGAATCACTCACCAAATCGTTTGGCGAAAGAGTGCTCTTCGAAAATATTTCACTCACAATCGAAGCTGATGAGAAGGTTGCACTTATCGCAGCTAACGGAACAGGCAAAACTACTCTACTCAATATTATAGCAAATCGTGAAGATTACCAAAACGGAGGTTTGACTTTTCGTCGAGATGCCAAAGTTGGTTATTTGGAACAAAACCCACAGTTTCCACCTACTATGAGTGTTCTCGATGCCTGTTTTTATGGCGGAGGGCGAACTTCAGAGGTAATTGCAGAGTACGAAAAGGCTCTTAACAGTGGCATAGGACTCAACGAGGCGATTGCACAAATGGACGCTGCCCAGGCGTGGGACTACGAACAACAAGCCAAAGAGATTCTCTCAAAGCTAAACGTTACGAGATTTGAGCAGCCCATTGGGGAGCTTTCGGGAGGACAGATAAAGCGTGTGGCACTTGCTAATGCTCTGATTTCGAAGCCCGACCTATTGATTCTTGACGAGCCTACCAACCACCTAGACCTACAAATGACCGAGTGGCTGGAGGATTACCTTGCCAAAACAAGAATAACTCTGTTAATGGTAACCCACGACCGATATTTTCTGGACAGAGTTTGTAGCCGAATTATTGAGATTGATGCAAAACAGGTTTTTAGTTATAGTGGCAATTATAGCTATTATCTCGAAAAACGAAACGAACGTATAGAGCTTGAAAACCTGATGGCGGACAAGACTCGTAACCTCTACAAGCGTGAATTGGAGTGGATTCGCCGCACTCCGTCGGCACGAACTGGCAAAGCAAAGTATCGAATTGATGCCTTCGACGAGCTATCAAAACAACGCCGAACTACTCAAACCGCTAAACAGATAAATCTAGGTATCGATGCTTCGAGGATTGGAACTAAGATTTTCGAGATGCAGAACCTTAAAAAAGCCTACGGCGATAAGGTTATTCTGCGAGATTTCAGTTATACTTTTTCAAAAGGAGAAAAGGTCGGTATTGTTGGCGAAAACGGGGTTGGTAAATCGACATTTATAAAGATGTTGCTTGGCGAAGTGGCTCAAGATAGCGGTACGGTTGAGATTGGCGATACGATTAAGTTTGGCTACTACTCACAAACGGGGTTGGAGTTTAACGAGGACGACAAGGTTATAGATGTTATAAAGCGAATTTCGGAAGATATTGCACTGTCGAATGGCAGTCGGCTCACTGCATCGCAATTTCTGCAACAATTTTTATTCTCACCCGCTTCGCAACACGATTTTGTGGCAAAACTAAGCGGTGGAGAGCGCAGGAGGTTGTATTTATGTTCGATTTTGATTTCGAATCCAAATTTTTTGGTGCTTGATGAGCC
>CAMTOL010000144.1 GCA_947074135.1 uncultured Rikenellaceae bacterium | reverse complement strand
CAAACAGTATCCTTAATGATGAACAAATCTCAACTCTTGAAAGAGAGTTTGGTGGTACGCAAGTTGAAAAAGTTGATGTGCGCGAAGTAATACGAACTACTGTTCAACAGGGTGTAAGTTCTGCTACTTCGTCTTCGACAAATCAAGACTCGAACGAGGAGGAGATTGAAAAAGAACTTAAAGTTAAAAGTAATACAGTTTACACTCCAGAAATTCAAGAAGTTGCTTCTCCTAAAATACTAGGCAAAATAGACTTAGATGCTCCTAAAACTAAAACATTTCAGGTAGCAGAAAAGAATAAAAGAGTGATACATAAGGAGGAGAAAACAGAAGTAAAAGAGCAAAAAGAGGTTCAAATAATTGAACAAAAAATTAGTGTCAAACCTGAACCAGAAGTTGTAATTGAGGCAAAAAAAGAGGAACCTAAAAAACAACCTCAAATAGAGGGCAATAAAAAGGAGAGTGACAAAGAGAGTGAGCCACAACAAAAGAATCAAAATAACGACCAGACAAAAGATGGTGTGTTCAGAGTGAATGAACCCGAAAAACTATCTGGTCCAAAAATTCTAGGCAAAATGGTTCTACCTACTCCCGCTGAACCTCAGAGTGGAAATAGGAACAAACGCAACCGTATCAAAAAGAATAAAGTTGATATTGCAAATGCTGGTACATCGGGACAAGGTGGTAACCAACAAGGCGGTGGTGGCAATAAAGGTCAAAACCAGGGTCAAGGTGGCAACCAACAAGGTGGCGGAGCAAATAACAGTCAAAAATCGAACAACGACAAACGCAACAAGAATAAGAGCAAACACACGCCTAAACCAGTGGTTAGGGAACAAGTTAGCGATGAAGATGTACAAAAGCAAATCAAAGAGACTCTCGCTCGTCTAACTAACAAAGGCTCCAAGACTAAAGCTTCGAAACACCGTAGAGATAAACGTGATGCTATCCAAGGTAGAATGGCTGAAGAGGCTGAAATGCTCGAACAAAAAAGCTCTACTCTCCAAGTTACAGAGTTTGTAACTGTATCAGAACTTGCTACTATGATGGATGTTTCTGTAGGAGAGGTAATTGCTGCTTGTATGAACTTAGGTTTGATGGTGAGTATCAACCAACGCCTTGATGCAGAAGCACTTTCGATTGTAGCCGAAGAGTTTGGATATAAAGTAGAGTTTGTATCGGTTGAAATCCAAGAGGCTATCGACAACGAAGAGGATAAAGAGGAGGATTTGGTTTCACGCCCACCAATTGTTACGGTTATGGGTCACGTTGACCACGGTAAAACATCGCTGCTTGACTACATTCGTAAAGCTAACGTAATTGCAGGCGAAGCTGGTGGTATTACACAACACATTGGTGCATATTCTGTAAAACTAGACGACGGCAAACGTGTCACATTCCTCGACACTCCAGGTCACGAAGCCTTTACGGCGATGCGTGCTCGTGGAGCTAAGGTTACGGACGTTGCAATTATTATTATTGCCGCCGACGACTCTATAATGCCACAAACTCGTGAGGCAATTAACCACGCCGAAGCAGCTGGCGTACCTATCGTCTTTGCTATCAATAAAGTTGATAAAGATGGTGCAAATCCAGAAAAAATTAAAGAACAACTCTCGGCAATGAACTATTTGGTCGAGGATTGGGGAGGAAAATATCAGAGTGAAGACATCTCTGCTAAAAAGGGTCTAAACGTAGAGAAATTACTCGAAAAAATCGTACTAGAAGCAGAAATACTTGACCTCAAAGCAAATCCTAATCGTAAAGCCTCTGGTTCGGTTATCGAATCTACACTTGACAAAGGTCGTGGATATGTGACAACAATTCTAGTTCATAACGGAACACTTCGTGTGGGCGATGTAATGTTGTCTGGAACATACACTGGACGTGTTAAAGCTATGTTCAACGAACGTGGCAAAAAAGTTGACGAGGCAGGTCCTGCAACTCCAGTATTGGTACTTGGACTTAATGGCGCGGCTCAAGCAGGCGATATGTTCAACGTTATGGACGACGATAAAGCTGCACGTGAAATTGCAAATAAACGTGAGCAATTACAACGTATGCAGGGTCTTCGTACTCAAAAACATATTACACTCGATGAGATTGGTCGCCGTATAGCAATTGGTTCGTTCAAAGAGCTTAATATTATCGTTAAAGGTGACGTGGACGGCTCTATCGAGGCATTGACAGACTCGTTGATTAAACTTTCAACCGAAGAGGTACAGGTTAACGTGATTCACAAAGCTGTTGGTGCTATTTCCGAAAGTGACGTGCTACTAGCGGCAGCATCGAATGCAATTATCGTTGGTTTCCAAGTTCGCCCATCAGCAGCAGCCCGTAAGTTGGCTGAAAAAGAGGAGATTGACATTCGTCTATACTCTATCATCTACGATGCAATCAACGAGATTAAGGACGCTATCGAAGGTATGCTTGCCCCTGAAACTAAAGAGGAGATTACATCATCGGTTGAGGTGTTGGAGACATTCAAAATCTCGAAAGTTGGAACGATTGCAGGTTGTATCGTTCGTGAAGGTAAGATTGTTCGTGGCAATAGCGTTCGTGTAATTCGTGACGGTATTGTGGTTTACACTGGCAAGTTGAACTCACTCAAACGCTTCAAAGATGAGGTTAAAGAAGTTGGAACTAACCTAGAGTGTGGACTTGCGATTGAGAACTACAACGACATCAAGGTTGGCGATATTGTAGAGAGCTACACTGTAGTTGAAATCGCCCGTAAATTATAATTAAGAGTTTAAGAATAAAGAATTATTTAAGGTTCATAATGTTGAAAAATTCTTAATTCACCATTCTTAATTTACAAAATTGGCATATACGCAATTATATAAACAAAAAATTAACAAAACAAATCGAAAAAAATGGGAACGACTAAGAGAGTCTATTACTTCGGTAACAAAAAAGCCGACGGAAATGGTAAGATGAAGGAGTTGCTAGGTGGTAAAGGCGCCAACCTTGCGGAAATGAACCTAATTGGTATTCCAGTACCTCCAGGTTTCACTATCACAACTGAAGTTTGTACCGAGTTCTACGAAAAAGGTAAACAAGCAGTTATAGATATGATTAAACCAGAGGTTGAAGCTGCTATGGCTCAAGTAGAAACAGATATGGGAACTGCTAAATTTGGTAATAACGCAAATCCTCTTCTTATGTCAGTTCGTTCTGGTGCTCGTGTTTCAATGCCAGGTATGATGGATACTATTCTTAACCTTGGTCTTAACGACGAAGCTGTTGAGAGTTTGGCTAAAAACAGCGGCAACCCACGTTTTGCTTGGGACTCATACCGTCGCTTCGTACAAATGTACGGTGACGTAGTATTAGGTATGAAACCAGAATCTAAAGAAGACGAAGATCCATTTGAAGAGATCATCGATCATATGAAAGAGGCTAAAGGTTATAAACTTGACACTGAGTTTACAACTGAAGACCTTAAAGAGATGGTTGCTAAATTTAAAGAAGCTGTTAAAACACAAACAGGTAAGGATTTCCCTACTTGTCCTTGGGAACAACTTTGGGGTGCAGTTTGTGCTGTATTCGAAAGCTGGATGAACCCACGCGCTTGTTTGTACCGCCAAATGCACAAATACCCAGCTGAATGGGGAACTGCTGTGAACGTTCAAGCAATGGTATTCGGTAATATGGGTGACAACTCTGCAACTGGCGTATGTTTCACTCGTGACGCTTCGACTGGTGAAGATATCTTCAATGGTGAGTACCTAATCAACGCACAAGGTGAAGACGTTGTTGCTGGTATCCGTACTCCACAAGAGATTACACTAGAAGGTTCACGTCGTTGGGCTAAACTTCAAGGAATTTCTGAAGAAGAACGCGCATCTAAATACCCTTCACTTGAAGAGGTTATGCCAACTATGTACAAAGAGCTTTACGATATTCAAGAGCATTTGGAAAAAACATTTACTGATATGCAAGATATCGAGTTTACTGTTCAAGATGGTAAACTTTGGATGCTTCAAACTCGTTCAGGTAAACGTACAGGTGCTGCAATGGTTCGTATGGCGGTTGAGATGTTGGAACAAGGTCTTATCGACGAGAAAACATCAGTTCTTCGCGTTGAACCAGCTAAACTTGACGAACTTCTACACCCAGTGTTCGACGCAGAAGCTATTAAGAGCGCAAAAGTACTAAGTAAAGGTCTTCCTGCATCTCCAGGTGCAGCAACTGGTCAAGTAGTATTCTTCGCTGACGACGCAGCTGCTTGGGCTGAGGAAGGCAAAAAAACTATTCTAGTTCGTATCGAAACTTCTCCAGAAGACCTTAAAGGTATGAACGCTGCTGAAGGTATCCTTACAGCACGTGGTGGTATGACTTCTCACGCAGCCGTAGTTGCTCGTGGTATGGGTAAATGCTGCGTTTCTGCTGCAGGTGGTCTTGAAATCGACTACAAAACTCGCTCAATGACAGTTAATGGAGTTAAATTCCAAGAAGGTGACTGGGTATCGTTGAACGGTTCAACTGGTGAGGTTTACGAAGGTCAAGTTGCAACTACAGAAGCTTCACTTGACGGTGACTTCGGTAAATTGATGGATTTGGCTAGCAAATATGCACACCTTAAAGTTCGTGCTAACGCTGATACTCCACACGATGCTAAAGTAGCATTTGACTTTGGTGCACAAGGTATCGGTCTTTGCCGTACAGAGCATATGTTCTTCGAAGGCGATCGTATCAAATCAGTTCGCGAGATGATTTTGGCTGATGACGAAGCTGGTCGTCGTGCTGCACTTGCAAAACTTCTTCCTATCCAACGTGGTGACTTCGAAGGTTTGTTCGAAGCAATGGAAGGTCACCCTGTAACAGTTCGCCTACTCGACCCACCTCTTCACGAGTTCGTTCCTCACTTCGAGAAAGAACAAAAAGAGATGGCTGCCGAAATGGGTATCTCATTTGAAAAAGTTAAATCAAAAGTTGAATCTCTACACGAATTCAACCCAATGCTTGGACACCGCGGTTGTCGTCTTGGTAACACTTACCCAGAGATTACTGAAATGCAAGCTCGTGCAATTATCGAAGCTGGTATGAATATCAAAGCTAAAGGTATGCCAGTTAACGTTGAAATTATGGTTCCACTTGTAGGTAACCGCCGCGAACTGAACTACCAAAAAGCTATTATTGATCGTATCGCTGAAGAGGTATTCGCAGAACGTAACGACAGAATGGAATATATGGTAGGTACAATGATCGAGGTTCCTCGCGCAGCTGTAACTGCTAATGAAATCGCTGAGGTTGCTGAGTTCTTCTCATTCGGTACAAACGACTTGACTCAGATGACACTTGGTTTCTCTCGTGACGATATTGCTAAATTCTTACCTATATATATTGAGAAAGGTCTTATCAAAGCTGACCCATTCCAAACAATCGATGTTAAAGGTGTTGGAGAATTAGTACGTGAGGCTGTATTCAAAGGTCGTGGACAACGTCCTGAATTGAAATGCGGTATTTGCGGTGAGCACGGTGGTGACCCTGCTTCAGTTGAGTTCTGCCACTATGCAGGCTTGAACTACGTAAGTTGTTCTCCATTCCGTGTGCCTATCGCACGTTTGGCAGCGGCACACGCAGCAATCAAAGCTTCGGGCAAATAGGACTGCTAAATAGCAAGTTAAGGCGGTGGGCATTGTTTATCAACAAGCCCACCGTTTTATTTTGGGATAACGCTAAAAATTAGTGTATAGAATTAAAACAAACCAATAGAGAAAATATATAATGATTACCTCTCAATTAAATATTGTTAATATAACCATTCTATGAAATCAAATTATTAAATCCATTATGGTAAATGTAGCATAATGGTTTTCAGAAAGAATTATCGAATAAATATAAGTTCAACAAAAACATAAAAATTCTTAAAACTTGAATGCTAATTTGCATTTATAATCTTTTCTTTCTATCTTTTAAATTTCCAACATTACCTATTTAGAATATA
>CAMTOL010000143.1 GCA_947074135.1 uncultured Rikenellaceae bacterium | reverse complement strand
GACGTGGCCTTATCAAGCTTAGCTAGGATTATATCCTTAAATTCATAAAATGACGCATCTGAATATCTAGTGTTTGCGATTGCGTCCATATTTTTTCTCCTGTCTTTGATTTTACTGCTCTACTTAGCTTTTTAGGGCATTTTGGGAATAATTAAAATAACTCTTTATTGATTAAACTTCAGCGAAGATACAAATTAGTTATATGAAAAACAACACTAAAGATAAACAAAAACGTTTCCAAACTAATATTTTTCTCGCAAAAAAAAGGGACAATAAATAATATTGTCCCCTAAAACACTTTAAACAATAGATTTACGAATCCCTACTTAACTCTATACTTTGCATTATGAACTCCACGAGCAATACCTTGAAGTTTTGAACGCACCATTTGCCTACGAATTGGGGCTAATCTATCTGTAAAAACCTTACCAATTACGTGATCATATTCGTGTTGAATGACACGAGCCCACATTGCGTCGAACTTCTGCGTATGCTCCACAAAATTCTCGTCTTGATAACGAAGCACAATCCAGTTAGGACGCAACACATTCTCATTAATGCCTGGAAGACTCAAGCAACCCTCATTATAGGGCTCCTGCTCCTCCGAGCTCTCAATGATTCGAGGATTAATAAACACTCTCTTAAATGGCTCTCTTTGAGCATCATCTCCAATCTCTGCCAAATCCTCTTCACTCTCATAAAAACCAGCGATATCAACCACAAAGAGTTGCAGCGGGAGTCCAATCTGACAAGCAGAAAGACCTATTCCATCTGCAGCATACATTGTAGCATACATATTTTCGAGCAATTGTGGCAAATCCTTGTAATCGGGCGCAACCTCCTGACTATCTTCTCTTAACACATCTTGTCCATAGACATAAATCGGCAGTATCATACTATTATTACAATTTCTTAACTCTAAACTATCGTTTTTCGCCAACTCAAAGTTGTCGTTCTGCGCAAAAGAATCATTGCTCAGAAACACGAAAAACAGTGCAAAGATAGTAAATAATTTCATTCTAACCCCTGTTCTAAATAACGTTGCAAAATAATCGAGGCCGCTGTCTTATCAACTATTCCAGACTTCTGCTTTCTCGCATTACGACGAACACCACCCTCAATCATAGCTCTTTGGGCCTCAACCGAACTAAAACTCTCATCGACCTCGATTAAAGGAACGAGAGGAAACTCCTTTTTAAATCGACCTATAAATGGTCGAATATATCGTTGTGAATCGCTTGGAGAGCCATCCCATTGCACAGGCATTCCTATAACAACAGCATCTACACTATTATTTTGAAAATAGTTATTTAAAAACTCAAATAGTTCTTTAGCATCAACTGTCACAAGTGGTTGCGCAATAATTCGAAGTGGGTCGGTCACCGCAACACCAACTCGTTTACTACCATAATCTATGGCTAAAATACGCCCCATTTATTTAAGGATTATAAATGTCAGTATAGCGGTATGCTAAAATTTCGGAAGCAAGTTCTCTTAAAGTTGCCGCTTCTTGTTTCTGCTGCTCAGTTCCGTCACAGTGACTCCATTCGTTGATAGCACCACAAATATCTCCTGCCGCATACAGCGCTCTACCTCGCTCTAAAGCCGAGTTGTAAATCTGCTTACGCTCTATATACTCTCGAACTTTAGGATTTAGGTAATCGAGTTTCAGACCTTGGCGTATTTCTGTCGATGATACGTCGATAAATGGGAGTCTATCATTATTATATCTCGGATATTCGACAAACGCCACCATTTTATGCAGTTCATTAGCTCTAAACCAGTGTCCGCTCTGCACCTTGACATCGGTACCACACAGTACTACAAATTCGACATCAGGATCTCTTTTTTGCAACTCTTCGATAGTGAGTATTGTGTAGTAAGGAGGTTCTAAATCGCTCTCGACAGTCGATAATTTTATCTTTTTCTCATCCTCGACAGCAAGAGTAACCATAGCCTTACGCTTCTCATAAGGAGATGCCACTGTCGGTTTCATTGGATTTTGAGGAGAAAGCACTAACCACACTTCATCACACCCTCCAGAATCAAGAGCCCAGTGTGCAATTGCCATATGTCCGTTATGAATTGGGTCGAACGAGCCAAAGAGAAGACCAATCTTCATATGTTTTTGTTTTATTTGAGCATTATTGAGTGTTCAAATATACAAATTTATTTTCGCATTTTAAACCTTAATTCACCACCCTCCATAATTTGACTATACGATATCTCCCCAGACAGAGGTTTATCGTTTATAGTCGCACTTTCGATATAGATATTTTGCGAGTCATAATTTTCGCAAATAATTTTAAGTACTTTTTTATTCGGAAGCATTAATGTCACCTCTTCAAAAAGAGGCGAGCCAAAGACAAACTGTGCGCTTGACGGGTCAGGTTGATAGAATCCCATTGCATTGAGAATATACCAAGCGCTCATCTGTCCCATATCTTCGTTTCCGCTGATTCCCTCTGGTTTATCGAAATAGAGGCTATCCATAATGTGCCTAACAGTTCTTGCTGTCTTATCAGCTCGTCCCATAGCCGCATAAGCATATGGAGTAGCGTGAGAGGGTTCATTACCGTGCGCAACCTGCCCCATCATACCTGAGATATCCGGCGAAGCATCTTTAGATGGCACATAAGGCGTAGCATAGGTTAAATCGAGCCTACGCTCAGCCTCCTCAACTCCGCCCATCAACTCAAAGAGCCCCTGGTAGTCGTGAGGCACCATCCAAGTATATTGCCAAGAGTTTCCTTCACAGAAGTCGTCGCCACGATGGGTAGAGTACGCTGGGTCGAATGGTTTTCTAAACATACCATTGCTCAAAACACCCTTCATAAAGTTATCACTCTTATCGAAATATCGTTTATACCCTTTCGAACGCTCTTTAAACTTAGCTGCATCACTATTTTTACCTAGTTTTTCGGCGACACGAGCCACTGCAGCATCAGAAATGCAGTACTCCAACGCACGAGCCACGCTCTCAACATCGCTATCTGCTGGATAAAAGCCCAGCTCACGAATCTCTTTCAAACCCCTCTCATCTAACTCTGCATATGCAGCCATAGCTGCATATGCACGCTCATAATCAATCCCCTCAAATCCTTTCATTATTGCATCGCCAACAACTTGCACACTCGAAACACCAGTCATACAGTTAGTTTCGTTTCCGCTTAGGTGCCAAATCGGCAATTTGCCCTGCTGGTCATAGATATTGAGCATCGAATTAATCATCGATGGCACACGTTCTGGCACAATCAAAGTATAGAGAGGATGAGCTGCTCGATAGGTATCCCATAGCGAAAACTGAGTATAAATATCCTCATTGCTAGAGTAAATTTCACCATTAGCACCTCGATACTTTCCATCGACATCATTAAAGATAGAGGGATAAAAAGCGCTGTGATAGAGCGAAGTATAGAAAGTTCTTAATCGAGCCAAATCATCGCTTTGGATATCAATTCTAGAGAGAAAATTATTCCACTCCTTTTGAGCTTTAGCACTTGCAGTTCCAAACGACACACCTCGAGCTTCAGCATCAAAGTTTTTCGAAGCGCCTTCAATATTTACACCCGATATTGCAACTGCAGCCTCTAGATTTACCCCATCTTCGAATGTGATACAAGCAACCATTGAGCTATCAATCCACAAAAACTCTTTAATGTTTTTTGAAAATTCAGCCACAAAATAGACTCTATCATCTTCAGCCCAGCCTTTACTTAGGCGATAACCCTCAATTCGTTTTGAACCACGCTGTTCGACAACAGACTCCACTGCTCTATCCCAACCGATTCCTTGTTTGAGATTGATAAGTAGTTTTGGCATTTCATCTTTTGGATACGGATATTTATGAAAGCCCACTCTAGTAGTGGCTGTCAACTCTGTTTTAACACCATATCGCTCATCGACAACACTATAATAACCAGCCCTCGCCGTTTGGTTTTCAGGCTTATAAGTCGTGAGATAATCACGTCTATTATAACCACTCAGTTTACCAACATAGGGCATAAAGAGTATATCTCCTTTATCGCCAATGCCAGTTCCCGAAAGGTGAGTATGAGCATAGCCCACAATTGTCGAGTCTGATATATGGTAACCACTACACCAATCCCAACCATCAGTAACATTAGTTACACCCAACTGAACAGCTCCAAAAGGGAGATTTGCACCAACAAAGACGTGACCGTGATAGCCGCTACCAATCAGTGGATCAACATACTGTATATAATCTCGTTTAACCTCGTCCGCCTCTCTTTTTGAGTTCTCACAACCCACAATAAAAAAGAGAACAACTGCCACATATGGCATCAATATACTTTTCATTAAACTATGTTTATATAAATTCCTAACAATCTCTGAATCATCCAGGTAAAGCATAATGCCACATCAATCTACTACAAAAACCAACTCACCTCCGCCAACAATGTCACTCCATTTAATAAAAGGCGTTTCCAACCTTTCACCATTTAGAAAATACTCAATAGGTTGTTCTCCATCTCCTCTTTTGATAACTCTAAAGACCTTCTCACCATCGAGTTTAATAGAAGCTCGTTCGAATAGTGGCAGACCAAGAGCATATTCTAACGACACAGGATCAACAGGATAGAAACCCAGAGCACTCATCACATACCAAGCACTCATCTGCCCGCAATCTTCATTGCCGCACAATCCACCTATAGTATTAGAGTACTGTGAGTTGATAATTGTACTCACTAATTTTGCACTTTTTTCAGGTTTATCTATAAAATTATAGAGGTAGGCTATATGGTGCGACGGTTCGTTGCCCTGAACATACTGTCCAATCATACCTGTCGAGAAGATAGGTAGTGAATCTGTTGGTTCAGAATTTAGAGTAAACATACTATCTAGGGCAGCTTCGAAAGCGTCACTTCCACCCATTAGTTCAACCATTGCTCCGACATCTTGTTGCACCGCAAAGCGATACTGCCAACCATTACTTTCGGTTATGTGTTCGGTATAGAGTTTAGGGTCGAAATTCTCCAAGAAATTACCGTTAGAATCTTTAGGTTGAAAAAAGCCGTTCTTAAATATATTTTTATAGTTTTGCGAACGTTTAAAGAACTCTTCTGCAATCTCATCTTCGCCCATCTGCCGAGCCATAACCGATATACACCAATCATCGTAGGCATATTCTAGTGTTTTGCTCACACTTTCACTCTCTTGGGCAGGAACATATCCTTTACGAACAAAGTGTCCAATTCCTCGATAAGACCCTCTTCGTGCCGTAGCCACACAAGCGTTTAAAGCTCTCTTTGCATCCATCTTAACTCCTTTAAGATATGCCTCAACAATCACAGGAACTGCGTGATAACCAATCATCATATCAGTTTCGTTACCCCACATATTCCACACCGGCAACGCACCGCTTTGGTCGTTGAAAGCAAGTAGAGAGCTTATCATATCCTCCACTCGTTGGGGGTTAGTCAGCGTTAACAAAGGGTGAGCAGTGCGGTAGGTGTCCCAAAGCGAGAAGGTTGAATAGTTAGTAAAGTCGTCTTTATGCACCTCCATATCACCACCTCTATAACTTCCGTCAACATCGTTAAAAACCGTGGGAGCCAACATTGTACGATAGAGAGCTGTATAGAAGGTGATTTGTTCATCTTTTGTTCCACCCTCAATCTCAATACCTTCAAATCAATCTCACGTCGTTTAATTTCTTCGTCCCTTAGCTTCTTTATCTTATCGTCTTCCTTCTTTTTGCGGAGTGTATCAAGGGTGTTAGGCCACTTCTTAACGCTTTCTAAGGCAGTCTCATGAAGCACCTTCCGTTCAAGTTTCTTGGCTTCAGCGTCATCTGTAGCGGGTTTGATTGAATTCTTGATTCTCATGAACTCATTCATGGTAATTACAGCAGCGTTTCTCGTATCGCCTTTAGTGGAATCTTTCATTTCAATAATATAAAGTATTTATGACTGACTGTATATATTCCTGTTCATGGT
>CAMTOL010000142.1 GCA_947074135.1 uncultured Rikenellaceae bacterium | reverse complement strand
CGCAGAGAATCTCTTTGAGTCCGAGTATGATTGTGTTTTCACTCATGTTGCAGTAGTGTCTCGATGCGCTCTCGAGTTTTATGCTGTAGATATTTCCGGCAAGTAGAAGCTTTTTGTTAACCCTTACAATAGGTGTTTTCTTAGGTCTGTTAGAGAAAAGTAGTTTTAAAATTCCCACTATATTTTAATTAAGAGTTGTTAATGTGGTTGATTATTGAATCGAAATTTTTTGGGTCGAACCTTTGTGTTAGGTTATCGCGTCTGAGCCACGTAATTTGTCGTTTTGCGTAGTTACGGGTGTGTTGTTTAATAAGCTCAATAGCTCTTTCAAGCGTGGTTTTTCCGTCGAAATAGTCAAACATTTCGCTGTAACCTACAGTTTGTAGCGAACTCAAATGAGCAAACTGATGAACGCTTCTAGCCTCATCTTCGAGTCCTTGTTCAATCATCTCATCGACCCTTCGTTCGATACGACTATAAAGCTCTTCGCGAGGCATATCTGTAATAATTTTGATAGCTCCAAAGCTACGAATCGAATTTCTGCCGCTTCGCAAATTGGAGTAGGGCATACCGCTTGTACGGCAAACCTCGAGCGCTCGAATTACACGTTGTGGATTGCTTTTATCTACTATATTATAGTAAGCGGGGTCGGCCATTCTTAGAGCTTCGACCAGGACTTCAAGTCCATCATTTTCGAGCACAGTATTTAACTCCTCTCTGACCTTTTCGCTACTAGGTAGTGGGTCTAAGCCATATAGTAGAGCATCGACATATAGTCCCGATCCACCAGCTACAACTCCAATAATCTGGTTCTGGGCGCTATTTTTGTCCAATTTTTCTATTAGTTCGACTGCCTCTTGTTCGAACCCGCCAGCAGAGAGCGGTTGGGTAATGCTGCGGTCTTGAATAAAGTAGTGTTTTGCGGTTTTCAGTTCTTCGTTTGTTGGTACGGCTGTACCAATTGCCATCTCTTTGTAGAATTGACGAGAGTCGGCACTAATAATGGGAACGGAGTAGTGAGCTGCAATTCGTACTGCAACTGCGCTTTTGCCCGACGCTGTGGGACCCTGAACTACTACTATTTTTCCCATTTCGTGTTTTTTTAGTACTTTAAATAACAAAGGGCAAACATATCTAGTGACTATATTTTGCCCTTTGTTTAGTAAACGTGATATGCGTTGTTATTCTATCAATTTAAATGTATAGCTTTTCGATTCCCTAAGTTTAGTGGACGATTCTCAGAACCAGTTGATCTGGTTAATGTCACAACGTAAACTTCAAGCCACTCTCCTTTTGTTACAGTAAGTCTTATTTATGTTACAACTCGAAGTCGGTGATTTGTGGTGGAGGAGTGCCGTTTTTGGCTATAACTCTTGGGTACACAACGCCATCTTCAACTTTGAGCGGCTGCAACAACTCGATATATAACTGCCGTTCCGAAATAGGGTCGAATACAAATACCAATCTATCAAACTTTTCGGGTGTAACATCGTCAAGCGTAACGTTGCTCATAGATTGAGGTGCATCAGACTCATCGCTAAGCGCAAATTCGAAATCTCCATCGCTGATGCCCATATCAAACGAGGTGTACTCCTGTAGTTTCTCCCACTGAGAATCAGAGCAGAAGATTGAACATAGCATTGATGGGTCGTAGTCCAATTGCTGCATTAGATAATCGTTGAAATCGCTCAGTTTCATATCGTATGGGGCTTCGATATCTAATGCAAAATCTTCGACCTCATCGCTTAGTACTCTGTATTGATAAATCATCTTCATAGTTGTTTTTTTTTATTCTTAATATTCAGTTTGTTAGCTCTGTGTGTTGATAAGATGCTTAAAAATGAAGTAAAATGTAGGCGTAAAGATAACAAAAAATGGTATATTTGCACAACAAAACGAAAAATGAAATTTACACACCTACATACTCACTCTTTCTATTCAATTCTCGACGGACAAGCACCAGTAAAGAAATTGGTTGCTCGTGCCAAAGAGTTAGGTATGGAGGCACTGGCTATTACCGATCACGGTAATATGTATGGTGTAAAGGAGTTTCACGGCGAAGCGACAAAGAATGGCATTAAACCGATTCTAGGTTGCGAGGTCTATGTTGCCATTGGTTCGCGTCACGAAAAGAGTGACCGTGGCGACCACTTAATACTCCTTGCTAAAAACAAAACGGGATATAAGAACCTAATACGTATGGTTTCTTATGGTTTTACCGAAGGATACTACTATAACCCTCGAATCGATAAAGAGTTGTTGACAAAGTATCACGAGGGATTGATTTGTTGTTCGGCTTGTTTGGGTGGCGAGATTCAAGGTTTTATAATGGATGGCAACGAGGCTAAGACCATCGAGGCTATTGAGTTCTATAAAAACCTATTTGGCGATGATTTCTATCTCGAAATGCAGCTGCATCCTAGCGGTAATCCACGAACCGATGAAAAGGTTTTTCATAACCAAGTAAAAGTAAATCGTGAGTTGGCGCGTTATGCAGCGCAGTTTGGTATTAAATATATTGCATCGAACGATGTTCACTATGTTGCCCAAGATGATGCTGAAGCCCACGATAGGTTGATTTGTTTGAGTACAGGCAAGGATTTGGATGACCCTAATCGTATGCGCTACACTACTCAAGAGTGGCTGAAAAGCTACGACGAGATGATGGCGCTCTTTGGCGACACTTATCCCGATGCTGTTAGTAACACCCAAGAGATAGTAGATAAGATAGAGGAGTATTCTCTATCTGAGAAGCCTTTTATGCCGAACTTTCCGTTGCCCGATGATTTTGTTTTCGATGAGGCTCGTATTGAGGCTGCGCTCAGCAAGGAGAGGGAGGAGAGTGGCGATAAGACGGATTTAGAAGAGGCGACAAATAAGGCTCGTCAACAACAATATTTAGAGTATATCTCACGAAAAGGAGCTGAAAAACGTTATGGAGTGCCGCTCTCGCAAGAGGTCGAAGAGCGACTCGCTTTTGAGTTGGCAACGGTAGAGAGGATGGGTTTTCCTGGCTATTTCCTTATTGTATGGGACTTTATCAAGGCGGCTCGTGAGATGGGTGTTTCGGTTGGACCGGGTCGTGGTTCGGCTGCTGGTTCGGTGGTTGCCTATACGCTTGGGATTACTAATATCGACCCACTCAAATATGGACTGCTTTTTGAGCGTTTCCTTAATCCTGAACGTATCTCAATGCCCGATGTCGATATTGACTTTGACGATGATGGGCGTGAAAAGGTTTTGCACTATGTAGTCGAAAAATATGGGCAGAAGCGTGTGGCGCACATTGTGACTTTTGGTACAATGGCTGCTAAAAGTTCGATAAAGGACGTTGCTCGCGTGCAGAAATTGGACTTGACTCAAAGTAATCGTTTGGCAAAACTGGTGCCAGACGCGCCAGGGACAACACTCGCAAAAGCGTTTAAAGAGGTACCAGAGTTGGAGCAAGAGAAAGAGAGTCAAAACCCTCTGATACGAGATACACTGCGTTATGCCGAAAAACTCGAAGGAACGGTGCGCCAAACTGGGGTACACGCCTGTGGTGTAATTATTGGCAAGGACGACTTGGAGAACTATGTGCCGATGTCGGCAGTTAAGGGCATTGAGCTCTATATTGTGCAGTACGAGGGTAGTTTGGTCGAAGATGCTGGACTGCTTAAGATGGACTTTTTAGGGCTTAAAACGCTCTCTATTATTCAAGATGCTGTGGAGAATGTTAAACTATCGCACGGCATAGAGATTGATATTGATTCTATACCATTAGACGATAAAAAGACGTTCGAAACCTATAGTGCCGGAGATACGACTGGACTGTTCCAGTTCGAGTCGCCAGGAATGAAGAAACACTTACGTTCTTTGCAGCCGAACCGATTTGAGGACCTTATTGCAATGAATGCTCTCTATCGCCCAGGTCCGATGGAGTATATACCAAACTTTATTGCTCGTAAGCACGGACGAGAGCCTATTACTTACGACCTACCTGAAATGGAGGGTGTGCTAAAGGAGACTTACGGTATTACGGTTTATCAGGAGCAGGTGATGATACTTTCGCAAGTGTTGGCGGACTTTACCAAGGGTCAGGCCGATACACTGCGTAAGGCGATGGGTAAGAAGCAACGTGCTGTGCTCGACAAGATGAAGCCACTCTTTATTGCGGGAGCAGGTGCAAAGGGGCATCCAGCTAATGTGTGTGAAAAAATTTGGACGGACTGGGAGGCGTTTGCTGAGTATGCTTTCAATAAATCGCATTCGACTTGCTATGCCTATGTGTCGTATCAAACAGCTTACCTCAAGGCGCACTATCCAAGCGAGTATATGGCGGCTGTATTGAGTCGCAACCTAAACGATATCAAAAAGATTAGCTTCTTTATGGACGAGTGCCGACGAATGGGTGCGGCTGTACTAGGTCCTTCGGTCAACTACTCCTATGCTCGTTTTGCGGTGGATTCGGAACATAATATCCGTTTTGGTATGGCTGGTATTAAAGGCGTTGGCGAAGGAGCAGTTGAGGCTATTGTGAGCGAGCGTAGAGCAAATGGTAAATTTAAGGATATTTATGACTTTGTAGAGCGTGTGAATCTAACGGCAGTCAACAAAAAAGCGATGGAGTGTTTGGTGGTATCGGGAGCTTTTGATGGACTCTACGATGGAGAGAGAGCTTCGTTTTTTGCACCTTGTGGCGATGGTAAAAATGGAGCCAATTTTATTGAAGTTTTGATTCGTTACGGCGCACAGATTCAGTCAGATAAATTAAGCTCTCAAAACTCTTTGTTTGGCGATTTGTCGTTAAGCGTGATGGTCAAGAAACCAGAAATGCCTAAACTTTCGGAAGGCGAAGGGTGGGGGAAACTCGAGATGTTGGACAAAGAACGCGAAGTTATTGGTATTTACCTCTCAGGTCACCCGCTTGACGATTATAGAATATTGATTGAAAATTACTGTAACGCAACAGCTAGTGAACTCGAAGATTTGGAGGCTAATAAAGGTCGAGAAATGGTTATTGGAGGTATGATTACCAAAGTTCAGCACCTCACAAACAAGAATGGTAAGCCTTTTGGTAAGTTTACTATCGAAGACTTTTCGGGAAGCCACGAATTTATGATTTTTAGTAACGAATGGGAGGAAAAACGAGCGTTGGTGCAACCACAAAGTTATGTGATGATGCGTGTTAAGGTCGAACCACGACGTTATGGAGATGGGCTAGATACAAATATTTCGTCAATCAAGCTGCTAAGTAAGGTTATGGACGAAGATATTAAAGAGTTGAGCTTTTTATTACCTATTAGCGCAATTACAGAGAGCTTTATTGCCGATTTTTCGGCTGTCGCCCAGCAGTGTACAGGTTCGTTGAAACTTGTTGTTGTAGTTACCGATTACGAAGAAGATGTTACAGCAAAACTTACCTCTCGCTCAATGCGGGTGTCATTAAGTAAGGAGCTCATAGAGTTTTTAGACTCTCACCACCTAGAGTATCGAATAAGTTAGTAAATTAGAGTGGTTTGTTACTGCAAAATTTTGCGCAACTTGTGGAGAGGTTAAATTTGGGTTGCTTTTTTCAAAAAGTAACGATTATAAATTGATAATAATAATTCAAAATAATTAATAATTCAAAAAATTAAAGTAAAAATGGCACTTGCAATTACAGAGGCAAACTTTGCCGAGATTAAGTCTTCAGAACTTCCGGTTGTTATTGATTTTTGGGCAGAATGGTGTGGACCTTGCCGTATGATTGGACCAATGATTGAGGAGTTGGCAACGGAGTACGATGGCAAAGCGATCATTGGAAAATGCGATGTTGATACTAACGACTCTATCGCAGCAGAATTTGGAATCCGCAATATTCCAACCATAATTTTCTTGAAGGGTGGGGTAGTTGTTGATAAACCAGTTGGAGCAACTTCTAAAGCCGCTTGGCTGAAAAACTTACAAAATTGTTTTCATCTCTATTACCTTTTTAACTACTTAATTCGCGGGTTTCTTTATT
>CAMTOL010000141.1 GCA_947074135.1 uncultured Rikenellaceae bacterium | reverse complement strand
TACTAAAGTATGTGACCGATTAAAAATTCGAAACAAGGCAGTATAATCGTCAATTCCACAGTATCACTAAAAGTTGTCAAATTGGCGATTAGACAACGCTGTAAGAATTTTTATGAGGGAGCATACTAAAGTATGTGACCGATTAAAAATTCGAAACAAGGCAGTATAATCGTCAATTTCACAGCTTTTCTAATTGTGTTTTGATTGAGGATATCTTACTCGTCGCATCATCTCGCTTGTTATACTCGTTTTGAAGCACTTTCTCTGGTGCATTCGCAACAAACTTCTCATTAGCTAACTTTGCATTCACACCCGCCAAGAATTTGGTAAAATACTCCAAATCTTTCTCCAACTTCGCCTTTTCAGCCTCAACATCAATGCTATCTTCAGGCAAAATTACAAAATATTCTGTCGTTTTTACTATAAACGGAACAGCCGCCATTTCATTGTACGGCTCAAGCGTAACATTCGCCAACTTCTCGATTATACTTACCAAACGCTCTGGATAATTCTCATCAGCCTTAAATCCAACCAATAACTTCTCTTTTGGCGAAAGACCTTTCGAAGCCCTTACTGCACGAATTTCGGTAACAGCCTGCAAAGCCAACTCCATACCTGTTATTAATTGATCATTAACAGTTGACGATTGACAATTGTATTGCGAAACCATAATGCTCTCACGCTCGCCACGCTGGCGCAAATGATGCCAAATCTCTTCTGTCAAAAACGGCATATATGGGTGCAACTGCTGCAAAAGTTTCTCAAAAATCGTTGTCGTTGCATCGAAAGTTACTCTATCAATAGGCTCGCCATAAGGAGGCTTGATAGTTTCGAGATACGACGCCGAAAAGTCGTCATAAATCAACTTATATACTTTAAGTAGTGCGTCCGAGATACGATAATTTTCGAAATCGGTGTCAATCTCCGCCACTGTCTTAGCAAAGAGCGCTTCGAACCATTCGACTGCCAGTTTTGCACTCAATGGCTGCTCTTTTTCGTCACTTATCTCCCACATCTTGATAAGGCGGAACGAGTTCCAAATCTTACCAGCAAAGTTACGACCCTGCTCAATTTGACTCTCATCAAAAAGTATATCGTTACCAGCCGAGCCAAGCATCATCATTGCCACACGCACCGAGTCTGCACCATATTTAGCTATCAAATCTAGTGGATCTGGCGAGTTGCCGAGCGATTTACTCATCTTGCGACGAAGTTTATCGCGCACAATACCAGTCAAATATACGCTACCAAATGGTTTTTCACCTCTATACTCATAACCTGCAATAATCATACGAGCCACCCAGAAGAACAATATCTCTGGCGCAGTCACCAAGTCTTGCGTTGGATAGTAGTAGTTAATCTCCTCGTTTTCAGGGTTCATAATACCTCCAAAAACCGAGATAGGCCACAACCACGAGCTAAACCAAGTATCCAGCACATCGTCATCTTGACGAATATCTGCTGCTGTAATAGAGCTATCCTTAGCTTGAGCTAACTTCAATGCTTCTTCTGCTGTTTCAGCCACAACATACTCGCCACTTGGCAGATAGAAAGCAGGAATACGTTGACCCCACCACAATTGGCGGCTAACGCACCAATCCTTAACATTCTCCATCCAATAGCGATAAGTGTTCTTGAATTTCGATGGATAGAGAGCTACCACATCTTCCATAACCGCTTTAAGCGCAGGTTCTGACAGCTCTTTCATCGACAAGAACCATTGAGTAGAGAGTTTAGGCTCAATCACCGCACCGCTACGCTCCGATGTACCTATTTTATTTACATAGTCTTCGATTTTTTCGATAAGTCCTGCACTCTGCATCTCTGCCACAATCTCATCACGCACCACAAATCGGTCTTTTCCTGAGTAGTGCATACCGTGTTCATTGAGCGTTCCGTTATCGTTAAAAATATCGATACTAGGTAGATTAAATTTCAGACCAATATTGTAGTCATTAATATCGTGAGCAGGAGTGATTTTCAACGCACCTGTACCAAACTCCATATCGACATATCCATCTTCGATAATTGGCACTTCACGACCAGCCACTGGCACCACAACGCTCTTACCTTTAAGGTGCGCAAAGCGAGGGTCGGCAGGATTAACGCAGACTGCTGTATCGCCTAGTATTGTTTCGGGACGAGTTGTAGCCACTATTAGAGCCTCATCACTACCCACTACTTTGTAGCGTAGGTAGTAGAGCTTACTCTGTTGTTCAACATAGATTACCTCCTCGTCCGACAGTGCTGTCAAGGCTGCTGGATCCCAGTTCACCATTCTCGCACCACGATAAATCTTTCCCTTATTGTATAAATCAACAAAAACTTTAATAACCGATGCACTCATATCATCGTCCATCGTAAATTTAGTTCTAGCCCAGTCGCACGATGCACCTAGAGTACGGAGTTGCTGCAAAATAATGCCCCCGTGCTTCTCTTTCCACTCCCAAGCGTGTTTGAGGAACTCTTCGCGAGTCAAATCGCTCTTTGCAATACCTTCGGCTGCAAGTTTTTGTACCACTTTAGCTTCAGTTGCAATCGAGGCGTGATCGGTTCCAGGCACCCAACAAGCGTTAAATCCACGCATTCTCGCTCTACGCACCAACACATCTTGAATCGTATTGTTGAGCATATGCCCCATATGGAGCACCCCTGTCACATTTGGCGGAGGGATAACAATTGTATAAGGAGTTTTCGATGGGTCAACCTCACTATGGAAGTAATCTTTGGCAATCCAATCGTTGTACCATCTACTTTCGATGGCAGTTGGGTCATATTTGGCAGCAATTTCTGTCATATTGTCACTTATTTTAGCTTTGCATACTTTTTGTAGAGTGATGCACGTATATATTAAACTGCAAAGATACACACTTTAAAATAAATACAAAAACGATTTTTTTACTATTTTTGCAGCTCGAAAGAGTGATATTTTAAGCCATTGATGGTTTCGCACGAAAGTCAACATATAGGCTATCCCATAATAATTTAGAATTATGTTTAAAAAATCAGATATAGCAGCCATAAGCGAGATGCTAGATGGCAACAGCAAAATTATTCCAATTCTCTCGACGGACGAAGGAGCGCTCAAAGAGAATATCGAGATGCCCGAAGTGTTACCAATTCTAACACTTCGCTCTTCGGTTATGTTCCCTGGAGCAATCACCCCAGTAACAGTTGGTCGCGAGAAATCAGTCAAACTTATACGTGACGCACAGAAAAATGGTGGTCTAATCGGCGCAGTACTCCAACAAAACAGTTCGGTCGAAAATCCAGAGCCAGACGATTTATATCGTGTTGGCACATCGGCTTCGGTGCTAAAAATTTTCGAAATGCCAGGCGGCAACCTGACTGCTATTTTGCACGGTGTCGAAAAATTCGAGGTTAAGGAGTTTGTAAGCTCTGACCCATACTTCAAAGCAACTGTTCGCCCACTCAAGGATTTGATGCCACAAAAAGATGACGTTGAGCTTCAAAACATTATCGAAACGATTCGCCAAGTGGCTATCGATATGGTAGCTATCAGCCCATCGATACCTCAAGAGGCTCAATTTGCGATTAAAAACATTGACTCACGCCGAGGATTAATTAATTTTATCAGTTCCAATATGGACTTCTCGGACGATGAGCGTCAGAAACTACTCGAAGCACCAGGTCTTGTGGCTCGTGCTAGACTGCTACTCGAAATATTGATTCGTGAACAAAAAAATCTCGAAGTAAAAAACGAAATTCAATCTAAGGTGCGAGAAGGTATGGACCAACAGCAGCGAGAATACTTCCTGCATCAACAAATGCGCACTATTCAGGAGGAGTTGGGCGACAATTCAGCCTCGGATATTGACGAACTACGAGGAAGAGCTAAAGATAAGCAGTGGAGTAAAGAGATTTCAGAGCAGTTCGACAAAGAGATTGCAAAACTCGACCGTTTGAACCCTGCTATGAGCGAGTACTCTATCCAATTAAACTACTTGGAGTTGATGTTATCACTTCCTTGGGATTTGAAGACCGAAGATAACCTCGATTTGAAACGCGCCAAAAACCGCCTAGATCAAGATCACTATGGACTAGACGATGTCAAAGAGCGCATCCTTGAGCATTTGGCTGTGCTTAAGCTTAAAGGCGATTTAAAATCACCTATATTATGTCTTTATGGCGCACCTGGCGTAGGTAAAACCTCGCTTGGCAAATCTGTGGCAGAGTCGTTAGGGCGCAAGTTTGGGCGTATTTCATTGGGCGGTATGCACGACGAAAGCGAAATTCGTGGACATAGACGTACCTATATCGGCGCTATGCCGGGACGTATAATCCAGACTATCGAACGCGCTGGTTCATCGAACCCTGTTGTTATTCTCGATGAGATTGACAAAGTTTCGGCATCGTACCACGGCGACCCTAGCTCGGCACTATTAGAGGTGCTTGACCCTGAACAAAACTCAACATTCCACGACAACTATCTCGATATCGAGTACGACCTAAGCAATGTACTATTTATTGCAACGGCTAACAATATCTCGAATATTTCGGCAGCACTACGTGACCGTATGGAGATGATTAACGTTAGCGGCTATTTGACCGAGGAGAAAATTGAGATTGCTGCTAAACACCTGCTTCCTAAACAATTGGAAGCGCACGGAGTTAAAAAAAGTGAACTAAAGTTGGCTAAACCAACAATTGAATTTATTATCGAAAGCTATACTCGCGAGAGCGGTGTTCGTACCCTCGATAAGTTGTTGGCTAAAATTGTTCGTTATCGCGCCAAAGAGATTGCTTTTGACGATAAGTATAACGTAACTCCGAAAAAAGAGGAGATTGAGAAGATACTAGGTGTTCCACGCTTTAGACGCGAGAAACAAGATAATAAAGCTAATATTGGCGTTGTTACAGGACTTGCCTGGACTGAGGTTGGAGGAGAAATACTATTTATCGAGTCATCGCTCAACCACGGCAAAGGTAATCTGATACTTACAGGTAATCTTGGCGATGTAATGAAGGAATCGGCATCTATTGCGCTTGGTTGGATTAAGTCGGCTGCCGAGCAGTTGGGTATCAACAACGAAGTTTTCGACAAAAACGATATCCATCTACATATCCCAGAAGGCGCAATACCTAAAGATGGACCTTCGGCAGGTATTACTATGGCAACTTCGATGGTTTCGATACTGACAGGTAAAAAGGTTAAGGCTAAAATTGCAATGACTGGCGAGATTACGCTTCGAGGCAGGGTATTGCCAGTAGGAGGCATCAAAGAGAAGATTCTAGCGGCAAAACGAGCGGGAGTTACCGAAATTTTGCTAAGCGAGGATAATCGCAAAGATATAGCCGACATTAAGGCTCAATATGTAGATGGCATAACTTTTCACTACGTTAACAACATTGACGATGTGTTAGCAACTGCACTAGCTCAATAAAAACAAGGCTCGAAAAAGAATCTTAGACCATAATTTACTGCTCACATACCAAAAGAGTACAACAAGAAAAGAATCTTTAATAAGTCTAAGAACGAAGCACTATTATAGAGTCATTCTCGATAATCGTTATTTGATTATCGAGAATGACTCTATTTTTATTAATCGAATCTGATGTTAGATTCTAATCCTAATTCAAACAAATCATTATGTATTTGAATCACTCAATAGTTTTTTACAAAAAAAATTATTAGCTTTGCGATGAAAGAGTAGATTCTTACATTGAAAACCATATTTAATGTAATCTAAAATCTAAATATAATCTATTAAAAGAACACACTATGAGATATTTCCTTTGCTTACTGTGTTTATGTGTAATTCCAAAACTAGGAGTCGCTTCTTCTATTGACAGCCTGCTACTGCACAAAATCGAACTCGAAATTCAAGCTCAAAACTACCAAAAGGTTTGTAGTCTGTTTGTTTCTGCCAATGAACAACAAAATGAGCTATACACAAAAGAGAATTCTAAGAAAATAGAAGACTTACGTCTAATTTACTCAATAAAAGTACTCAAACTAAATAATACAATTCACAACAAAAAATTATTTCTCACTATCTTGTTAGCTTGTTTTATTGTAGTGCTTCTTGTTTTCTTTGGACTACTCGATATTTTCATTC
>CAMTOL010000140.1 GCA_947074135.1 uncultured Rikenellaceae bacterium | reverse complement strand
TTGTGTACTTGAAATCGGTACTGTGTAGCTTTGTTCATTATCTGTTTAATAATGAGGAGGACAAGGTCACCAATATTACTCACATATTCGTATAGCAAAAAATCGACTTCAGGATCTATAGTAAGGTAAAGTTCAACTCCATAATCCGAAATGGTAAACAGTAGCGCATTGTTGACTTTTGAGACCTGAATTGAGATATCTTCGCCCATCTTTTCGGGGTAGGCATAGAGAATTATGTTCGATATAGCCTCTTCCAGAGCAAGATTTAGGTTCATTACAAGAGCCATATCCAATCCTTGCTCATCGCCAATTTGTTCAACAAACTCTTCGAGCCTCGAAATTTCGGCAATATCATTTTTAATAATAAGTTCTTTATTCATCTTGTTTTATTTTTTTGAAATTAACTATTAACATTGTCAAATCATCGCTTTGTTCGTTGCCATCAACAAATCTAGCAACCTCATTCTCAACTGTATCAATAACCTCTTTAGGATTCGATATATCTTGAACTTGCGCTAATGTATCTATCAACCTACTGTCCGAAAACAGCTCTTTGTCGCTATTTTCTGCTTCGGTCAACCCATCGCTATACATAAATATAGAATCGCCAACATTGAGTTTAGTCTGTTCTGCAACGAAATTAAAACCACTGAAGACTCCAAGAGCAAGGTTTGGTTTAGTTGATAGGAATTTTGTTTCTCCTTTAGTGGTCATAATAACTGGAGGATTATGTCCGCCATTAGAATAATTCAATATTCCACTGTTTAAATCTAGCACAGCCACAAAAAGAGTGATAAACATATTAGCATCATTACTCTCAGCAATAGCATCGTTGAGGTTTTGGAGAATCTTGTCAGGCTCCTCAATATGCGCTGTAACAGAGCGGAAAAGAGAGCTAGTAACTGCCATCAACAACGAAGCTGGAACACCCTTGCCCGAAGCGTCACCAACCGTAAAGAATAGTTTATCGCCTTTAACGAAGAAGTCATATAGGTCGCCTCCAACCTCTTTAGCAGGTTTTAATAGGGCGTAGAGGTCGATTTGAGAGCAGTTTGGAAATGGAGGGAATACTTTTGGGAGCATTCCCATTTGAATCTGATTTGCAATAGCGAGTTCACTTTCAATGCGCTCTCTAGCAGATGTTGTTGTTCGAAGCTCTTCAATATAATTCTTGAGTGAATTTTGCATACCGCTAAAAGCATTTTTGAGCTCTAACATCTCATCGTGACTTCGAATTTCGGGCAAAGGAGCATTGAAATCGCCTTTTGCAATAACTGATGCAGAACGTGAAAAAACTTTGAGTGGTGCAGCAATTCTTTTGATTGTAAACCACACAAATACAAAGATAAGTGCCAAACCACCAATAACAATGAACCATATAATAGAGTTCATTAAATTGAACGAAGCCATAACGTCGGACTCCTGAGAAACTGTTGCCACGCTCCAACCAATACGTGGGATTGGCTCGAAAAATACATAGGCTAGTGTATCGTCGTTAAAAAAAGTATAATCACCTCGTTTTAGGTTAATCATATCATAACCGATTTTAAGCACTTGAGGGTCGGTCATATCATCAGTTGCCGTAAAGAACGTTTCATTGAGTATTCTATCGCTTTCGCGATGCACCAAATAGTATCCGTTACGACTTAACATAAAAGCATAGGAGTTTTCGTATGGTTTATTGGCTATCACTATTTTAGAGAATCTATCCAACCAAACATCTCCAACTATTACACCTATTTTTTCTCCATTTTCATCTCTAAGTATTTGCGTGTAAGAGCTCATCAATACATCTGCCGCACCATCATCGTTATAAGGTTCGCTCCAATACCCCTCGTCAAGTAGCATAGGAATTAGATACCAATCCATATAAGGGTAGTCATATGATTTACCTCCAAGTCTATTAATTGTGATTTGGTTAGGGTCCTCCTGGTTTCGCAAAGCATATAACATATAATAGTTGTTACCTTTGTAATAACCAGGCTCAAAAGCAATTGTGCAACCATAAACATTTGGATTTGTTGTCAATATGTTTGAAAGAACATCTTTGAATAGCGCTTCGTTATCAATGTTTTGTTCGACAAAAAATTTAGAAGTTTCAATACTATGTTCTACACTTGCTAGAATAGCATCTATTGAGTGAGTAACGTTTTTAAGCTGATTTCGCGACTTCTCGAATACTTCAGTCTCTATTGTATTTTTGGTGAAACTAAAATATATAAAAAACGAGATTAGGAACAGTAATCCAGTAACTGCTATTATTGATATTGATAATTTTGTCGAGAACGAACGGAATTTTATTAACATAACAATATGGTGGGGTTAAAATCTGTTAAGTGTTCTTACTAAAAAACGAAGTCTTCGTACTTAATGCTATCTTTTGATTTATCTTTTTGGGATAGAAGTAAATTAATAATCTCAAAATCCTTGACTTTAAGCTCAAAGGTAGGTTTATCGTCATTAGGAGCTATTCCCATTCTTAATATTTCGATTAGCATCTTTTTTTGATGATATTTATTAGACGATAAATTATTCTCGTTTAGCACATTCATTACAATTTCTACAGTTTGATCAATATTTTGACGAGCATAAAGCCACCCTTGGATAGTGGCTTTTCTGAATCGTTCTACAACATCTTTGTTATTTTGTGCAAATTGACGTAGGACATAAACTCCGTCATCGACGATATTGTATTTGCTATCCGAGAATCTAAAAATTTGGTTATCCTCAATGATTCGCCCAGTAGAGCGCATCGAGATCAGCTCATTGTACGACATAGCAATTGTAGCATCTACTGCCCCCGAAAGAAATAGGTTAGTGCCAGCCATAAAATCAATCCAGGTAGCGTTTATTCCCTCAATTTCGAGGATTGAACCAGCAACTGCATATTGTCCACTTTTCCAACGAGCTATTTTTGCGCCTTCGAGAGTTTTTAGTCCATTGACCAGTGGTTTATTGGCAATAATAAGTAATGAGGCTCTTTGTGAGGTTTGCAAAATATTTACAATATCCAGTCCTTGAGTATAGGCCATAACTGCATCACTAAGATTAACGCCAATTATATCAAATTGTCCACATTCGAGCAGTTCTAGGTTACTTACGGTAGCTTTGTGATGAATAATTTCCACATCAAGTCCTAGATCTTCATAATAACCTAGTGCTTTAGCTACATAGTATCCTGCGAATTGAGCTTGAGGAATCCATTGTGGGGCAAATCTTATTTTTTGAGCAAAGCTAGAAACTGAAAAACATAAAATATGGGCAAATATCAATATGTATTTTCTCATAACAAAGAATAGAGTATAAAGAGGGTTATAATTGGTGGGTTATTTACCTAGTAAAGGTAGAAAAAAAATATAAAAAACACTCATTATTTCTTTATTTATTGTCGTTTTTTTACACTTATTTATATTGATTTATGAGTTTGATTTATCATAATATTAAGTGCAGTACTAGTTAGTTTTTAACTATTTAGATAACTTTTTAGCAAAAAAATTTGATTATATGTAATTTTAATTTAACTTTGTGTCAAGTAGATGCAGAGTCCGTATATATTCATATTGATTATCTTTTTTTTTTTTTAACATTCATATAAATCAAAGAAATACACACAAAACACAAATAGTTTACGCTCTTACAACAGACGCAAAACTAACAAAATTAGATGCAAAAAAAGCGATTGAAGCATTTATGAAAGTAACTGAATCAACATTAAAAAAAGGTGACAAGATTACTCTTGTAGGATTTGGTTCATTCTCGGCAACAGCAAAACCTGCTCGTACAGGTCGTAATCCTCGCACTGGTGCGGCAATTAAAATTGCTGCTAAAAAAGTTGTTAAATTTAAAGCTGGTTCAGATTTGAGTAAAGCAATCAAGTAGAATTTATTTCTAAAACCCATTAAAAAAGGTGTCAGCCCGACAAAAAGCAGGGGTTGACACCTTTTTTACTATGAATTAAATTATTCTTGAGCTACATAATCAAACCAGTCAAAATACGCTTTCGCTTTGGTTGGTTTGCCATTAGACGTGGTGTAAAGTCCAATCATAACACCTGTAAACCCTCCTGCAACCTCCTTGCTTAAGTAACGAGTATCGAGTCCTCCAAGATGCTCAAACTCTTTTTTACTGTCAGCCTCCTTAGCATAGAAAGAGTAAGTATAAGGTGTTCCTCTTATCTCCAAAACTACTCGATTTGAGTTAAACTCTTTTTGAGCAACCACGTAACCTAACGATCCTATTTTTGCGCGAAGTTCAGCTACATACTTACTGCCATTTTTTCGCAAATAGAGGTCATAGTGATGACTATTGTTTTGTAGAACAGTAATTCCAGCCTCCTCATTATCAGTCTTTGATGATAGTTCGAGTAGGGTAGTTGCACTAAAATTATGTTCGGTTTGGCGACGAAGAATTGCCGACAATGGTTTTGCTTCGTTTAGTGATGTAGGTGTAGCAGAAATACGCATAAAACCTTTTTTCTCGGTCAACGAGTAGTTGTCGCTAATTGGATTTCTAATATATTTCCACTCCAATCCCAATTTATTATCATTAAAGTCAGTTCTAACAGGTTCACTAGGCACTGGAACTAGCGGTAGAGTAGCCACCTGCATATCTAAATCAACTGTTCCATTGCCATTAACTTGAGGCCAACCATTTTTAGGCCAATCCACAGGTGCGAGGAATGTTTCACGACCAAGTACGTGCCAATATGCCCATTGATGCAGCACT
The DNA here is from genome assembly GCA_947074135.1 of uncultured Rikenellaceae bacterium. Classification (GTDB taxonomy): domain Bacteria; phylum Bacteroidota; class Bacteroidia; order Bacteroidales; family Rikenellaceae; genus Mucinivorans. The sequence continues at coordinate 1,359 of CAMTOL010000140.1, read as the reverse complement.
CTAAAACCAAGGAAGACCATCCACCACGACCCGTCGTGAGCTTGAATCAAATCGGCGTGACCAACAGCTTGAATCGGGTTAGATTGACCTCTGCGGTTGGCGTGAGTAAGGATAGGGTTAAGCGGACATGACTCGTAAGGTCCAAATAGGTTGCGGCTACGACCAATCGTTGCGCCGTGCATATACTCAGTACCACCTTCGCCAAGCATTAAGTAGTAGTAGTCATCTTTTTTGTAGAGGTGTGGTGCTTCAGGAAATCGACCTCCAATTCCACCCCAGACCAAATGGTCTTCGCCAACAATCTCTCCTGTTGCAAGGTCAATCTTGTTGAGTCTAATTCCTTCTCCACCTTGTGTTACAAAGTAGCTGGTTCCATCGTCGTCCCAAAAAATTTCGGGGTCAATCGACTCAATATCAACCCAAATAGGGTCGCTCCACTCTCCAGCGGGGTCAGTTGCTGTGCAGTAGAAGTTACCACCGTCCGAAACGTTAGTGCATATCGCATAGAAAACCCCGTCGTGGTAACGAATAGTTGGAGCAAACAGCCCCTCCGATGCCTTAGCGTTGTGGAGTGGCAGTTGCGACTCACGAGTGAGGCAGTGACCTATCTGTTTCCAATTCACAAGATCTTTACTGTGAAAAATAGGAAGTCCTGGAAAATACTCAAACGACGAAGTGATTAAATAGTAATCATCGCCAACTCTGCATATACTTGGGTCTGGGTTAAAACCTCGAATTACAGGGTTTTTGAAATCACTCTGTGCCATTGTCGTAAGGCTCAACGAAAACAGAGCAAACAAAAGAATAAATAGATGCAAAATGCTCTTTTTGTTCATAGTTATTATAGTATTAAGAAATAGGGTAGCAAAATTGCAGAAATATCTTACAATTTAATCAATATTATAGATAATTAAATATATGATTATTACTGATTATTAATTTTTTCATTTTATAATTAATATGACTTATATTCATAACTATCCCTATTCATTATTTTAGTTATGAATAGTGTTATTAAACAATCTGATTTTTTATTATTAATCTCTCCAGGACGGATTAAAGACAAGTATAGTTTCTCCGAAAGGGAGCTTAAGATGTTTCTCTTCAAGTGTATATGTTCCTAAATGATCTTGATGAGTGAATGGTTTAAGATCGCTAAAAATCGGATCATCCCAAATACGACGTATATGAAAAAATCTTATTCCTGTTCCGCAATACTCTCTTGTCCATTCATCAAAACAAAATCTTATTAATTGATTTTTTGTTTCAATCTCCCGGGGCACTTCTTCGAATCCCTCTTTCATACGATACATTCTTAATTCTCGCAATATCTCTTTTGAGCTTTCAATACTTCCTTCA
>CAMTOL010000139.1 GCA_947074135.1 uncultured Rikenellaceae bacterium | reverse complement strand
GACAATCATGCCTTTGATATTAATCTATGACATATCGCCATTCTCTATTTTTTCGATCATTGTTTGTTTCTCTTTTCTAATCAATTCGAGATCTGTTTTAGCTTTGTTATACTCAAATCCTTTCAACTCGCGCATATCGTTAATTGCAGATTCACTAGATTGAACATCAACAACTTTAAATCTCGCCCACATATCTTTAGTCGATGTATTATTAAGAGGCGCAGATGTTATTGCTTGAGCTGAAACGCTCTGCGCAACTATAAAGAAACACAAAAGGGCTGCATATTTGCGACATCTTCTAACAAAGCAAAGTTGAATTTTAGGTCTTATCATCGAAGTATATTATAGGTTATAACAACTGGCATTTAGCACGAAGTTAATAAAAAAAACAGTCTTGACAAAACATTTTAGAGTGCGTAATATAAAAATTTATTCATTAAGAAGATTAGATTAACGAATATTTTCGTTTACCAAGCCAAATAACCACGCCGCAAATTTAAGGTTTTTCAGAAAATCAACATCAACAATTAATGCATTTGACTACATAAACAAGTGCATAACAACATATTATTAAGTTTTTTTTAAGAGATTCTATAAAAAACTAACACACAAAAGATATCTTTGTCTATCGAGAAGCAAATAAATAACACTACTACAGAAAAACTCCTTTAGAACACCAAACAGACTGGCTTTATGACCTTTACGCTATTCTCTAAAGGAGTTAATTTTCCTGTTTGAGTATATATACTCATAACAACAATCTCATCACTTACCCCATTGGCAACCAACAGATAGTTTCCCGTAGGGTCAATCACAAAATTGCGAGGAGTCTGCCCCTCGACACTCTGTTTACCAACATAAGTGAGCTTTCCGTCTATCTCATTGACTGCATAAATAGTGATACAATTCTCCACTCCTCGGTGCGAGGCGTAGAGAAATCTACCATTTGGAGAGAGATGAATATCGGCACTACCAACCCCTACGGCACTATTTTGACTTCTCATATTATCATCTTTGAGGCTCTGCAAAAGAGCTAGCTCCCCAGCTTTAGTACGACCATATACTTGAACCTCGCCCGACATCTCGTTCAAAAGATAAATAATTGGCTTATTGTTATGAAATTCAAAGTGTCGAGGTCCTGAACCTGCCTCAATTTTTACCGTTTTTGCTATATTCTTTAGAATCTTTTTCCCCTTGATTGGATAGACATAGAGCATATCTGTCCCCAAATCAGCTACAAATAGCTCTTTACCATTAGGCGAAAAACGAGTACAATGGACGTGAGCAGATTGTTGTCGCTCTGAGTTCGAACTACTACCAATGTGCCTCACACTATCGACAGCAGCCTTAAACGAGCCATCACTGGCTATTTGATAGAGCATAAAATTACCACTGCTATAATTCCCAACCGCAACTAAATCCCTATTTACGTCCACATAACAAGGATCATCACCACCACTCGACACACCGCCCTTAACGCTAAGCTCTTTATCTCCAAACTCAAGTGCTACCACTGCCCCATCTGCGGTTTCGTTTACAGCATATATATTGTTTCCTTTTCGCTTCAAAAACGAAGGATTTTTAATGCCACTTATCTTTGTAAATTCACTTAGCGTACCATTCTGGTCGTCGAAAGTATAGACATAGATTGTGTCGGTGTAAGTTCCAATAAACAAAAATCTTTCGTGAGCAGATAGTTTACTCACACTCAGAGCTGCTCCTACCATAAGAATAAGAAGCAGTATTTTGCATTTTATCATTTTCGTTAAACTACTTCAGATTATTCGTAAGAGATATTAATTAATTTCTCGATTTGAGCACTTTTCACAGAAGTTGTAAATAGCGATTGTAGTTCATTAGCAGTTATCGAAGTATTAGGCTCAAACTTCGAACTAGTCACATAGTCAACGAGTGATTTATAGAACTGCGCCTCTTCGGGTTTACCTTGTGAATCAACATCGCTCATACAAATCAATAGTTTTGCATTGCCAACTTTAAACTCATAGACCAAGCCCAATTTGTGATTTCGTTCAATATTATCGATTACCTGAACAACTGGGCGATAAGTCGTTGGAGTTGAATCTAAAATCATAGGGTAACTCTTTTTCACAATCTCATACCACTGCCAAGAGGTGTGATTATCGGTTGGAAACTCACTGAAAAGTGGATGTTTTGGGTCGATAAGTAGTCCCATAGTTCCCGGCGAAACAGGCAATTTAGCGTTATCGCAGATATTTTTGAACATTCTGTAATTCCAGTAGTCAGTTTGGAACAGCGCGCCAACAGTTACACTATCCAAACCGTTTTTAGACGGAAACCAAAGCACCGTTTTACCTTGTTCAAGCTCCCAGATTAGGGATTGAGATAGCGAATCTTTGACAATGACAACATCAGACATCGTAATTTCACGATTAGAGGTTGGATAGACCCAAATATCATAGCCATTACGATACTCTGAGCCATCTATTTGAAGCGTTAAGCGAAGTTTTTTAGCCTTAGTTTCGCCACTCAACGAACAAGAAATCTCGCCAAGTGACAAGAGTCCAATTCTGTCGCTATTGATTTTCGAAATTCCACTTTCGATAACTCTTTGAGCATCACTAAGAGTCCAACGAACCTGTTTCGATTTGAGCGACGAGCCACTATAATTTGCAATTTTAATTTCACCCTCCAATTTTTCGTTGTTATAGTAGCAGAACTTTTCGGTCACAAACAACGGAACAATATCATTACAGAACTCACGCCACTGTGTTGGAGTTACCAATCCTTTGTTATCCATAAAAGCATCTAAAATACCAACATAAGCCGAACCCTGACCTGGATAATCTTGCAAATCAAGAAGTTGAAAACCACCAAAACCTTTGGTACGCAAATCCATCTCAATATCAGCTTTATAAAGTTCTACCGACCATTTTCCTGAAGCCTCGAAAAAAGCATTGGCTTGGTCGCTCATACCAGCATCATCTAATCGCTGTTTGAAAATCTCGAAATTCACAGGAGCAAGAACTCCTTTGTACTTCTTCATCTCCTCATAATTTGGATAGATCTGAAACTGTCCCGTTTCGTGACTAACGACAGGAACACTACATTTTGAAATCGCGCCATCGAAATTAGTTACGCTGTTTGGATAGCTATTATTGACTAATCCTCCTTCGACTGCATCGGCAAACGAGAACGAACCTCTGGTGTGAGTTTCATACATCTCTGCTCCACCAACTCGGCAAGTAACCATAAACTGCTCGCCCTCCAGCTGACCTTTGTAGCCCAAGAAATTATTTGAACCATAAGCGTACAGATGACGATTGTCAACCTCCCTAAACCTAGCTACAAACTCTTGCATCAACTCTAAATCGCCCCAAAGCTCGTTACCAAGCGCAAACATCACAAACGAAGCGTGGTTGCCATAAGCATTCTGAATATTGATACCCTCTTTAATCAAAAATCTGTTCAGTTCACTGTTCTTATGCTCCAAACTTCCCCAAATTGGAAGTTCAGGTTGCAGGTAAATTCCCTCAATATCAGCCGCTTCGAAACAACCCTTTGGCGGACACCACGAGTGGAAACGAACGTGATTGATACCATACTCCTTACACGTTTTGAAATACTCTCGCCACTCTTGCATCGACATCGCAGTATGAGCAGTCAAAGGAAAGACACAAGCATCGTGCTTACCTCTTAGAAAAGTCGGCGTACCGTTGATATTAAACTGTGTGCCAACGGTTTTAAACTCACGAAGCCCAACGTTTTCAGAAGTTCTGTCCAACCCCTTTATCTCAACATCAACTCTATATAGATTTGGTTCAAACTCACTCCAAAACAGCGCATCTTCGCCCAACGAGTACTCTACACTATACCTTGATTCTCCTTTTTTAGCATTAATAATCAACGATTTAACACTATGCTCAGTTTTCGAATTCCAACTAACTGCCGAAATTGTAATTGGTGTCGTTTTTTTAAGATTTTTTGCACCCTCAATCACAAATTCAACGCTAACGCTCTTTGCCCTCAAATTAGGCGTAACTCGAAGAGAATCAATATAGATTTTATTCTTTGCAGTCAGTTCAATAGCTCCAATAATGCCGTTCCAGTTGGTTTGAGTGCTCTCGGTATAGGCGTGCGAACTAGCAAAAAGCTGTTCAGGAACAGTATCGCCATTATCTACTAATATAGTAAGTCGATGAACTCCAGGAGTTAGGTAACTACTCAAATCGTAAAACTGCGGAGTCGAAATATTATCGCTACTACCAACACGTTTGCCGTCAACATAGACAACCGATGGTTTTGTGCGCTCCAGCTCCAACTCAATACGTTTTGAACTCCACGATTTAGGAATTTCAACCACTTTTGAGTACCAAGCTTTTCCTCTATAACTGTATTTGCGTGTGAGGTAAGTAGTTTCTGTACTATTAACATTGCGACTTCCTTTTCTGTTGGTGTCAGTTGTTCCGGGCAATACCACCCAATCATCGAACGATGTTGAGGTGCTATAAATTTGGTCGCCACTTCCAACAGAATCAAGTGCAAAATCCCACTTTCCATCAAGCGAAACTACATCACGTACTTGCGCCTGCAATGTAAAGATTGAAATAGAAGATACAACAAAGAGAGAGATTAACTTTGGCGAAAATCTTTTTATCATCAGTTTTAGAAATATTATGTTACTGGGTAGTACGTAAAGGTACTATTTTTATTGATAATAGACAAAAAAAAGGTTGAGAACCAAATCTCAACCTTTATTATAAGAATTATCGAAAAACTTATGCGTTCATATTTGGCACTGGTTTGTCGTACTCTCCATCAACCAATTTCTGACGAATAGCCTTAAAACAATCGTGAGTAAACTCAACATCTTCAAGTGTATGACAAGCCGTTGGAATAATACGAAGAATAATCTCGCCTCGTGGAATCACAGGATAAGTCACAACAGAACAGAATAGTCCATAATTCTCACGAAGGTCAGCCACAAGGTTTGTAGCCTGTTCAGGACCACCTTTTAGATAAATCGGGGTAACTGGCGATTGAGTAACACCAATATTAAAACCATTCTCTACAAAACCTTTTTGCAGCGCACGAGTGATAGTCCACAACTTTTCACGATACTCAGGGTGAGCCTTAATGAGTTCATAACGTTTCAAAGCTCCCATTACCATAGGCATTGGCAACGACTTAGCGTAAAGCTGCGAACGCATATTGTAGCGTAAGAAGTTAACAATTTCAGGGTCAGAAGCAACAAAAGCCCCAATACCTGCCATCGATTTTGCATAAGTAGCAAAGTGAATATCTATTTGATCCGAAACGCCAAAATGTTCGGGAGTACCAGCACCAGTTGGTCCCATCGTACCAAGTCCGTGTGCATCGTCAACTAAAATGCGGAAATTGAAATCCTTTTTCATCGCCACAATCTCGTCCAAACGACCTAAATCACCCTTCATACCAAAAACACCTTCGGTAATCAACAACACACCGCCACCAGTCTGCTCAGCCCATTTTGTAGCACGTTCAAGCTGTTTACGACAGTTCTCCATATTATTGTGAGGAAACACAAAACGTTTTCCACCTTTCGCTTTGTGAATCAACAAACCATCAATAATACAAGCGTGTGACTCAGAGTCATAAACAATAACATCACGAGCCGTTGTCAAAGTATCGATAATCGACACCATACCTTGATAACCAAAGTTCAACAAAAAAGCATCAGGTTTGCTAACCCACTCCGCCATTTTATGCTCCAACTCTTCGTGGTATTTTGTCTGACCACTCATCATACGAGCCCCCATAGGCGATGCCATACCAAACTCAGAAGCACCCTTAGCGTCAGCTTCAATTACTTCAGGGTGAGCCGCAAGACCTAGATAATTGTTAAGACTCCAGTTCAACATCATTTTGCCACGAAACTTCATACGCGGACCAATTGTTCCCTCCAACTTTGGAAATGCAAAATAGCCGTGCGCCTCTTTCATATACTGACCAATAGGACCACCGGCATCAGCTTTAATACGCTCAAAAATATCCATTTTTTTGAATTACAAATTAAAAATTATAATATTATTTTAACTTCAAATTACATGCAAATATTCACCCAAATCAAATCTTAAATTTACATACCACCAATGAAACTTACAATCAACAATCAAAGATTTAAAATT
>CAMTOL010000138.1 GCA_947074135.1 uncultured Rikenellaceae bacterium | reverse complement strand
TGAGAGGTGTGGTGTATTTAAGTTAGTGATATGACTAATCAAGTCTGAATGGTTATTATAGTGAGAGTGAAATGAAAAGAAAGAGTCAATTCTATTCCAAATTTTGGATAATTGGTCTTCGTGAAGTGTTATGTGCGAAAATTACATCTCTGTTTTTGTTGGGTTTTGTGCTACAAAGGTAGTAATTTGCGACTAATTAGCAAAAAAATTATTAATTCATTTGTTTTTTTATAATTATTTTAATGCAAATACGCCAAATTACAGTGGTAACTACTGCAATTTGGCGTACTAATTATGATTTATATTCTCAGTTAGACTGTAAGTTGTAGGCTAAATATTAGCGTCTTCGTCTTTGAGTTTACTTTGATAAGGCTTAATTACACCTCGCTTTGACTCTTTGATAAAATTCAAAACTTCGTCACGATGTGTACTCTGTTTAAACTCGTTTTCAACTCTGGCAATAGCATTACTAATAGATAGTTTGCTTTGGAAAATAATGCGATAAATGTCTTGTATCTCTACAATATCTTCAGAACTAAATCCACGACGACGAAGTCCAATCGAGTTTACTCCTACATATGCTATTGGGTCGTGACCTGCGCGAATAAACGGAGGTACATCTTTGCCAACTCTCGACATACCAGCCACCATAGCGTGAGCGCCAACTTTTGTGAATTGGTGAACGCCACACATACCTGCAATGATAGCCCAATCGCCAATCTCTACCTCTCCTGCAAGAGAAGTGCCATTAACTAGCACGATATAATCGCCAAGTACGCAGTCGTGTCCAACGTGAGAGTAGGCCATCAACAGGCAGTTGCTACCCACAATTGTTGTGCCTTTAGCTGCGGTGCCACGATTAATGGTTACACACTCTCTAACGGTAGTGTTATCGCCGATTACAGCGGTTGTAACCTCACCTTTGAATTTTAGGTCTTGTGGCTCTCCAGCAATCACTGCTCCAGAGTGGATTTTGCAATTTTTGCCAATTCTTGCTCCATCGAGCACAGAGGCGTGTGATCGAATTATAGTATTCTCGCCAATCTCTACATCGCCAGTTATATAAGCAAAGGGTTCGACTACTACATTTTTACCTAGTTTAGCATTTGGATGCACTACTGCTAGTTCACTAATCATATTTTTTTCTGGTATTGATATATTGTTTATGAGCCGACCTGATATAACTAAAATCTTCCAACTCAATTAACCGATTTAATTATTTTTTGGTTTTGGTTACCATTGCCATCAAAGTTGCCTCGCAAGCTAGTTCATTTCCGACAAACACCTTTGCTCCCATCGAAACAATACCTCTGCGTATTGGTTCTAACAGATTGAGGCTGAAAAGTAGTGTGTCGCCAGGGACAACTTTTCGTTTAAATTTAACGTTGTCTATTTTCATAAAATATGTTGAGTAGTTCTCTGGGTCTTCTACTTTGCTCAACGCTAGAATACCACCACATTGAGCAACAGCTTCGATTTGTAGTACTCCAGGCATAACAGGTTCGTCAGGGAAGTGTCCAACGAAGAATGGTTCGTTCATAGTCACTTGTTTTACCCCTATTACATAATCATCGCCTAGATCCATAATTTTGTCAACCAACAAAAATGGAGGGCGGTGTGGAAGGCGTTTTTTTATCTCGTTGATATCCATCAACGGCTTCATATTGGCAGTGTATTCAATCGGAGGTAACTCTGTTGCAGCTTTAATCTCTTTGCGAATTAATTTTGCAAATTCGGTGTTAGATTTGTGTCCTGGGCGAGTTGCAAATACACGACCTTTAAGACGGCAGCCTATTAGTGCTAAATCTCCGCATAGGTCAAGAAGTTTATGTCGAGCTATCTCGTTGTCAAAACGAAGACCTCCTTTTGCTACATATCCAGGCTCTTTTACTTCTTCTACGTTTTCGTTAAATAGTTTCGCTATATTACTTGCCTCCGATGCAGAAAGCGACTTCTCAACAATAATAATAGCGTTATCCATATCGCCACCTTTGATAAGGTTAGCTTCGATTAGTGGCTGTATTTCGTGGAAGAATACAAATGTGCGGCAAGAAGAGATTAGAGCATTGAAATCATCTCTTGATCGAAGTGTAGCGTACTGCATTCCAACAACCTGAGATTGGAAGTCAACATTGACTGTGATTGTTAATTTCTCGTCAGCAAAGGCCGATATCTCAACACCACGCTCTTCGACAGTGTAGCTAATCTTGTTTTTAATTTCAAAGAATTTTATTTCGGCATCTTGTTCTACTGTGCCAACTTTTTCGATGGCCTCTACCCAAAGTTTCGCTGAACCATCTAAGATAGGTACTTCTGGTCCATCAATTTCGATAGTTGCATTATCAATACCACAGCCCCAAATTGCTGCTAAACAGTGTTCTATTGTTGATATACGCGCTTCTCCTTTAGCGATAACAGTGCTTCTTGAGGTTTCTACTACAAACTCAGCTAATGCTGGTATCTCTGGCGACCCTTCTAGATCTGTTCGCGTAAATTTGATGCCGCTATTTTGTTCTGCTGGTTTAATAGTTACAGTAGTTTTAATTCCTGTGTGCAGTCCTTTACCAGTAATTGTTACTGCACTTGTTATAGTTCTTTGTTTATTGCTCATATTTATCTTGCTAGAAAATGATTTCTTTGTTCTATTTTTAAAGAGAATTTATTTACTAGTCTCTTTTTGTGGTTTTGGTTGTGAAAAAAAATTATTCAGTTATTCTTTTTGTTCAATTGTGATATTAATAAATTTTAGTAACTTTACAAATTAGTTAGTATGAAAAAATTTAGGGCAAATGTACGATTTTTTTTCTAATTTTGCCAACAAATAGTGCTGTAATATTTTCTATTAGAAATGCTCTATTATATTTGAATTATTTTAAAAATAAGCAGTTTATATCTTTTATATATGAGTAAGCACCCCATACCTCCATCAGCCCGTTCACAACGCATTGGAGGGACACCTTTGCGTTTGCCTTTCGATACCAATTCTAACAAGGGAGGATGGGCAGAGTGGATATTTCGTCACCGTATAGGTTTACTTATTACGGTTGTTATATATTTATGTTTGGCAATTCTGTTTGTTAGTTACCGTATTGTTATTCTTCCAAAACCTGTTGCCTCAATTGAGATTGAGTTTGAGCCAGAACGAATCGAACAGCTCAAAGAGATGATTGAGAAGCAACAAAACGAAAAGATGGAGAAGAGGGATATGGGAAGAATGGAAAAGAAGGTATATAGAGAGAAATCGAAAGTTAACGAAACCCGAAGCGATAGTAAAAATAGAGATGCTAGTGAGATGTAGAAAGATGCGGAGAGAAGGAAAGAGGAGGTGCGCAACGGGAAGGAGGCACAGAAACGATCGATACAGAAGATGGAGAAGAGCGCTAAGCCTAAAGATACTGAGCCCAAGTCGAATATTAAGTCCCAGGAGGGTAAAGAGAATCAAGATGCTTTTGTGAGTGGTAATGTTGCGGCTTCGTTTATTCTTGCAGGTCGAACGGCTGTCTATATCGATATTCCTGCCTATAAGTGCCAGGGCGGAGGTAGAGTTGTTGTCAATATCTCGGTTAATCGCAATGGTAGGGTAGTAGCAGCTTCGGTAGATAGAGCAACGTCAACTAGCGACAAATGTATTTTGGACGAGGCTGTTAACTCGGCAAAGGCTTGTCGATTCAGTACGTCATCTACTGCTCTTGATCCGCAGAGGGGTACGATTACCTACACTTTTGTAGCGCAATAATCTTTGGATTGGTCTCTATTGTTATTTTTTTAGCATAGTGAGATTCTTAGAATCAAATCTCTAAGCAGTTCACTCTCTTCAGTCGAACCTGCTCCCATTCCTTTACTTTTTAGATCCCACTCTCTTAGCAGTCCAAGTATTGTCACACATTTGGCGATGGAGTAGTTTGTAGCAGCAGTTTTATATTCGTCTAAGAAATAGACGTTTGGAATTTTTATAGACTTTGCAATTTCGTTATCATTTGGCACTGGTTTGTTTTGTCGTTGAGCATCAAAACGTATAAATCCAACCATAGTAACGCGTTGAAAGTGCGTAAAAAGTGCGGTAATTGTCAGAAACAGAGGATTATCTTTGCTTGATGCCGATAGAAATTGTGCAATTTTAAGTGCAGAGTCAAATTTGCGATATGAAAGAGCTTTACAGAGTTCGAAGTTGTTGTATTGTTTTGAGATACCTATATTGTCTTCGATGTCGGCAGCGGTTATTATTCGTCCAAAAGCATCTTCGCCAAGTCTAGTTTGCAGTTTATCTATTTCCGACGAGATACGAATTAGGTTTGCCCCAATATTGTCGGCTATCATCTGAATTCCTGACGGGTCGATTTGCAGTGAACGCTGAGCCGCTAGAGAACTCACAAAACGAGCTACCTCCCAATCTCTTGGCGCAACGCTCTCCATTATTGTACAGCTTTTTGAGGCTGCTAGTTTTTTGTATAGTGCACTTCGTTTATCGAGGTTTTTATCTCTGTGACAAAGCACTAGTACTGTACTCGGAGTTGGATTTTCGGCATAGTGCGACAAATCTTCAAGACCTTTAAGAGTTTGAGCTTCACGAACGATTATGACCTGTTTTTCGCTCAACATTGGGTAACGGCGAGCAGCATCTGCAACCTCAGCTCCTGTACTATCTTTTCCGTAGATTATGGTTTGGTTAAACGCTTTCTCATCTTCAGTTAAAGCATTTTGAGTTATATAGCTCTCTACTAGGTCAATAAAATACCCCTCTGTTCCGTGAAGTAGGTACAGAGAGGTATAATTTCCTTTTTTGGCACTGCTGATTATATCATTGCACTGTTTTTGGCAGCTCTCAAACGATATAGTAGCACTTTTTGCCATTTTATTCTTTTCTTTTGTAACCCCTCAACTTCTTTAGTTGTAGTGGTTAAAGATAGGATTATTGAGCAGCTTCTTCAGTTGCAGGTGTAGTTGGAGTAGCTTCAATTGCGCCTTCGCCTTCGCCGAAAGGAGCAGTTGCGTTAGGAGCAATAAATTGGTTTGAACCTTGCGAACCACCTTGAATAGCTTTTTCTAGTTTAGTTTGCTCAACTGAGCGAGTAATATCGCCCGATGGCATCGCCATAGTAGCGGCAAGGCTAAGAACGACGATTGCAATTGCTAGACCCCAAGTAAATTTTTCGAGGAAGTCGGCAGTTTGGCGAACGCCCATAACAGCGTTTGACGCGCCAAAGTTTGCAGCCATACCACTTTTAGGGTTTTGAGCTAGTACAGTAAGAACGAGTAGAAGACTCGCGATAAAGATTAGTACGATTAGAAAAATATACATTTTTTTGTAGTTTATTTATTTGTCTATTGTTATGTTTTCTTACAGTAATCAATTTAGATGAAACCCTAAAAGGTTTGCATTAAATTTTCTATTTGGAGTGCAAAGTAACTACTTTTTTCTGGATTTTTCAAACAAAGTTTGCGATAAAGTTCAATTGCCTTTGGAATATTTCCCTGACTAACATAAATTTTCGCCAGTGTTTCGCTTATATTGTCCTCATTTTCAGTCATAAACGGAGCTGAAAGGTCAATTTCTTCAATTATAATATTTTGTGTTAATTGTAATACTTGTTGATACTCGTTTGTCGGTTTATAGGCAAAAGCAGCAGAGGGAAGCGCAATTCTATGCTTTGTTATCTCTTCGATATCTTCGACTCCAGCCCAATGCGCATAGATGTGTGCCAATGCAAAGTATGGATATTGGATAATTGTATCGACAATAATCTGTTTTGCTTCGGCTGTATAGACTAGCGCTGGATTTTGTGTTATATCGTTAAAAGTCATTGTTTTATACTACCAGTTTGAGAATGCTGCATTAAATATATCTTCGACTATTTTTTGAGTTACCTCTGGAATCAACGCCCCTTCGACTGATGTTAACATCTGGCTACTAGGGTAGTCGGTATAGCCTGTGAAAGTTCGGTTGGTGAATGATAGTTCCTCCTGTTTGGTGTTGGTAAACGAAACTCGAACAGCAATTGTGAGTCGGTTCATTTCGGCGTATTCGTTGCCCGAAATTGCAATTGGTTCGCTTCGGTAGTCAATAATTTCGCCTGTAAAATATACGTGTGGGTCCTCTTTTGTAAACTCTAGGCGTGTTTCTCTCTGTATTTTAGTCATCCATTCCTCATAACGAGTTGGCGCTAGAATAGGAGCAACCGTTTCTTCCTTATTCTGAAAATCCTCACAATTTACTTTTTCTACATTTGTTGAATTTTATT
>CAMTOL010000137.1 GCA_947074135.1 uncultured Rikenellaceae bacterium | reverse complement strand
AAAGAAAAAAAAGAAAAAAAAGAAAGAAAAAAGAAGAAAAAGAAGAAGAAAAGAAAAAAAAAATAAAACTAAAAAAATTTTGATGAAAAAATAATATAGAAAAAAAAAACTAAAAAAAACAAAAAAGCTGAGAGGAGGTAAAAAAAAAGAAGAAAGAAAAACAGAAAGAGGGGAAACGAAAGAGAGGGAAAAGATAAGAGAAAAGAAAAAATGAGAAGAAAAAAAAGAAATAAAAGAAGACCTTTCGAAATATGATGACACAATAATTAACGGTAAGGTGGTTATATCGTTCAACTCGGTAGAAAGAATGAGCAAAGTAATCGTCGATTTCAAAGGAGATAGCAGCTCAGTGCATAGTGTAAACGACAAAAATGGCAATCCTTTGGAGTATGAGTTTGAGAACGAGCATATAATCGTTAAAACACCAACCGATGATAACTGCTATCAAATTGAGTTTACACCAACTCGCAAAAGCATAAATCGTAGAGATGATTTTCTATACACCCTTCTTGTTCCTGACCGAGCAAGACTACTCTTTCCACTATTCGACCAACCTGATATCAAAGCTCGTTACACTCTAACACTCAAAACAAAGGCTAGTTGGAGCAGTGTTTCGAACGGAGCAATTGAGAGTGAAACTTTGTCAGAAGATAGCCTATTTAAAAGCACAAAATTTGGAAAAAGTGACCCAATTAGCAGCTATCTGTTTGCCTTTGCAAGTGGAGAATTCGAGGTAGTGGAGAAGAGTCATAACGGCAGAGTTCACAAAATCTATCACCGCGAGAACGACCCTCAAAAGTTGGAGCAATTCGACAACATTTTTGTCGAAATGTTCCACTCGCTCGACTGGCTAGAGGATTACACCGCCACACCATACCCCTTTGCAAAGTACGACCTAGTCTTTATACCAGGGTTTCAATATGGCGGTATGGAGCACGTCGGCGCAACATTCTACAACTCCTCAATAATGTTCCTTGGCGCAACTCCCACAATAAACCAACGACTCGATCGAGCCAAACTCATAGCTCACGAAACGGCACATATGTGGTTTGGCGACTATGTTACAATGCGTTGGTTCGACGACGTATGGACTAAAGAGGTCTTTGCTAACTACTTCGCTGCCAAAATTATAGCTCCTCTTTTTCCTTCGATTTCAGGCGACAAAAGTATGGTTAGTTATTTCCCTGCAGCTATGGGCGAGGATAGAACAAACGGCGCACAACCAATCAAACAACAACTTGATAATCTGCAATATGCAGGACTAATCTACAACAGCATAATCTACAACAAAACACCAATAGTCTTTTCGATGATTACCGAAATGATGGGCGAAGATGCCTTTAGGGAGTCAATACGTGAGTATATGCGTTCGTTTGGCTACTCATCGGCAACGTGGGAGGAGTTGGTTGCGATTTTCGACAAACATTCTCAACAAAATATTAAGGAGTGGAGCGCAGCGTGGATAAACAACAGCGGGATACCTCACTACTATACCAAAATCAAAGGTAATAAGTTGACAATTAATCAAAAAGACCCTAAAAAAAATGATGTACTTAGAAGTCAACATATCAATTTCGATATTATTGGAAAGAGTGGAGAAAAGAGTCAAATTAAACAAAACATCAAGAACGAAACAACTGCAATTGAGCTAGAAACAACTCCTAAAGCCATAATTCCAAACTGCGATGCGATGGCGTATGGCTACTTTAAGTTGGACTCGGCTACAATAGAGTACGTTTTTGAAAACTTCTCTAAAATCGAACAGGTTGCAGCTCGTCGTTCGTTGCTAATAACTCTCAACGAAAATATGCTAAATGGAAATATTAAGGGCGATAGGTTTGTCGAGAAGATGTTGCCATATCTCGAAACTGAAAAAGAGGCTATCGTATTTTCAGCCCTACTATCATATATTAGCGGTGCAGCAACACTCTATTCGAAGCTAGAAAGCACTCCAATAGAGGTCGAAAAGGCACTTTGGACAATATACGACAACCCACAAAACGACAATTCTCAACGTTACAGCGCACTAACAACAGTTGCGGGTATGTTATATAGCGAGCAAAGCAGAGAGAGGGTTTACTCGATTTGGGAGAGCGAAAAATGCGAGGTAAAATTAGCAGAAAGGGATTACACGTCGTTCTCGGAATCACTCGCCATTGCTTACAAAGAGAGAGCCGAACAAATTATCGAAAAGCAACTCGCAAGGATTAAAAATGCAGACTCACGAGCAGAATATCAATTTGTTAGCCAAGCCATCAACCCAAGTACCGAAAAGCGTTTAGCGTTTTTCAATTCGTTACTAGATGTAAAAAATCGTGGCGTTGAGAGTTGGGTCAACAAATCGCTAAGACTACTTACTCACCGTAGTTACAGCGAGAGTGAAAAGAGCCGCTACATTGCCTCAGGACTTGCCGTTCTGCCGGAGATTCAACGCACTGGCGATATATTCTTCCCACAGAATTGGACCACATCGCTACTTGCTGGTTGCAAAAGTGGGATTTGCGGTGATGAGGTTCGAAAATTTATTGAACAAAATCCGAACCTACACCCGCTACTACTTAGCAAACTCCAAATTGCAGCCCACCACCTAAAAATCAATTAGAATCAATATAACAAACAAAAAAATTATGAGCGAAATTATCTGCCCAAAATGCAGTTCAGAGAACTGCTACAACGACACTGTTATGAACATATGTTGCGACTGTATGCACGAATGGCACGGAAACGAAGAATCGACACAAACAACAGATACTACTCCACGAGATAGCAACGGAGCTGAACTCGTTGACGGTGATGCAGTAACAGTTATCAAAGACCTTAAGGTCAAAGGCTCGTCGATGGTAATTAAGCGAGGTACTAAAGTAAAAAGTATCCGACTAACAGATAACCCAGAAGAGGTGGACTGCAAAATCGAAGGCTCGAGCATCGTTCTAAAGACTTGCTTCCTTAAGAAATAATCATACTACCCACCTAAAGAGCGTTTGTAACTATATCATGCTCTTTGATAGGTACAAAATCATACAAAGAGAGAGATTTTCTTACGAAAACCTCTCTCTTCTTTTCAATCAATTATCTCTACTCCTCAATTATTAGGCGAATACCTACATTATATGGAGCTTGAAAATCTTTGAAGTAACGACGAAAGAATGCTGTAGATTTCGATGCTCTATCTCTCCACGAACCACCTCTAACAATCTTATCTCCTCTAAAATTATCAATATCAGTACACTCCGAACGAGTCCACTCTGCCACATTTCCGTGCATATCATACAAACCCCAAGCATTAGTCTCATATTGCCCACAACCTTTAGGAACATTCTGACCATCATTTGCAAAATTATCACGAGGAACATAATCCCAAAACTCTCTAGAGGGGAAATTGCCTGGCATTGGCACAGTAGGTTCAAGTCCATACACAGCTAAAAGTCTAATAGTAGTATCTGCCATATTCTCTTTGCTAGAGTAATCTTCTCGGCGGTTTCCATACCACATATCGTCAGCACTACCAGCTCTACACGCCCACTCCCATTGATGCTCTGTTGGTAAGGTAACATTAAGCCCTGTTTTTGCGCTTATCTTCTTACCATACTCCATAGCCTCTCTCCACGATACTCGTATTACCGGTTGTTCGGGTTTGTTGGCTGCCAACCCTGGTGTTGTGTGGTCTTTCCACTGCTCACCTATAAAGCGGCTATCGTGTTCTGGAACAAGAGCACAATACTGCTCATTGGTAACCTCTGTTTCTGACATCCAAAAACCCCTCTTAATCTCCACATCTTTATAGTTTTCAGGATATAAACTACCTCTATCCTCTCCAACATAGAATTTACCTTGTGGTATCCACACAAAGGTCATTTTAACTCTAGGAGCCACCTCAATCTCTTTTCGTGTTTGTCCCTTAACGCTTTGCATTGCCTTAGCCTTTTGAGCATCAAATGCCCATTTATTTACCGAACTTGGAGTGCTTGCAGTCATTCTAATCCTACTCTCACTACTCTTAGTGCTCTCCACTGTTGATGTTTTTGCCGACTTAGTCGCAGACTCCTCCGCCAAGAACTGTGCATAATCTTGAAGCTCCTTTTTCCAATCAGTTGATACGTTGGCATACTTTTTCATCAACTGTATTCGACGAGGATATTGCTCAAAGACCTGCTTGTAGCGACCAGAAATCTCAAACGAACCAAAATAAGGTGCATTGAAGTCAACCCAATGATAGAGTCTATTGATATCATCTTCGCTAAGTTTAACACCTTTATGCCCTTTTTCGAGCATCTGAATCAACTCACTATTCGAACCGTGATACTCATATGGGCGCAAAACATAAAGATCAGCCTCAGGACCTTGTCGGTAAACATACGGATGAATATTGTAGTAACTCATATTCATATAGCGGTGACTAGCATATATACTCCAACGCACATACTGTTTCTTATGTTTACCACTCAAATCAAATGTCACTGTGCTCTGGTCATTATGACAGCTAACACAGTTTCTATCAAGAATTGGTTGAATCTCTAACTCATAAGAGAATGGTCTAACTCCACCTTTAGGGGTATCTAATTCAGAAGGTTTCTTATTTGCCGCTATTACACGCTTAGGAATTGGTATTGTGTTCTGGTCTTCGTGACAACCTACACACGATAACGTTTCGCCAGGCATAGCAGTAAACCAACTTCTCATCCATTGTATTGCATTACCTTTATCGTCAAGCGGCTGAAGCGAAATAGGAGTATTTGCAGGCACTATAAACATTGCTGAGCCATCCTCCTCAACAGCAACCGTTCCCAATTCTCGCTTCAAATCCCAACCACTCTGCACTCCAAGTGCGTCGAAATCTGAAGTCGATTTCTGATAAGCATACTCATAGGCGAAGACTCTAAATTTCTTAACAGTACCTCTCGGAACTCCACGCAGTCCTTCGCCCTCATATATATCTTGTATAAACACTGTAGCTTCCCTCTCACCATCTATTACTCTATCTGGAATTACAGGAGGTACAGCTCTTTTAACTACTGGAATTGGAGTGATATAACCTGCATTCTCTTGTTCTGCAATCAATGTGACATTGTCATAGATATCGACCAGATAGATGCCCCACAAAGCCTCTGAATGAAGCTTTGCCGAAACTACAAAATATTTATCGCTAAGAGGGAATGGACGAGTAAACTGAGGCCACACCCCATCTACCATTCTATCCTTCATTATAGGCTCTACTGTTCGTTTGCTAAATGGGACCTCTTGTACCACACCATCTGTTTCTCTTCTTCCTTTAGATGGGTCTATAATCATTAAACGACCAGAGCGAGGAATACCGTGATGACCTGAAACAACAGATATAAACTTACCTGAATTATCTGGCAGTTCTTTCATATCATATATACTGGTTGGCCAGAAGGAGTTACTTCCATAAAGCGAGCGACAATCTGTTCCGTCAGGATTAGAGTGCATCACAATACGTGTAAAATAGTGAGTAAGGTCTGTGTATTCGTATCTTGTGTACATTATACGACCATTGCTCAACACGCTAGGCGACCAGTTTCCATCTTGGTCAAAAGTAAGTTTACGTGTTTTCTTTGTTGCTGGGTCGTGAATAGCCAGGTTCATAATTATACGCTCACCATGCTCGCAAGGAATTCCATTATACCCTATATTATTTGTGAACAAAATTCGTCCATCTGGCAAATAACAGGGATCGCCATACTCAATATCAGGTTCAGGCATATCAGATATTAGTTTAAGATTCTGCCCATCAACACCTATTTCAAAAATTCGCCAAACAGGGTATGATTGATTGTAGAATGCGTCATATACAACATCATAGGCAGAGGCAAATAGCATTTTATCTGCATTCCAGTGCATATGCACATCTGCAATACCTTCGCCTTTAAGCGGTTTGAAGATAACACTCTCTTTTAACTCCTTAGAGCGAAGTGACGAAAGTTGAGATATTTGAGCGTTATGACCCGCAGGTGGCACATCAATCAAACCAATATAGTTAGCCATAGGCATACACATTTTGTTAGCTGTCGCTCTTCTTGCTTCTTTGCCAAGCTCAAAACGCGTAACCACAATTTTATCCATATCAAGCAGTGGATTACTCATCAATATCTGGCGTTGCCTATCAACAATGGCAATCATTCCATTGATAGTAAACTCTGACATATCGCCATTCTCTATTTTTGAGAGCAGTTTTGGTTGCTCTTTTTTAATAAATTCGAGATCTGTTTTAGCTTTGTTATAATCAAATCCTTTAAAATGGCGCATATCGTTAAGTGCAGATTCAATAGATTTAACATCAACAAATTTAAATCTCTCCAAACTATATTTAGCCTATGTATTATTAAGAGGTGCAGCAGTTAGTGTTTG
>CAMTOL010000136.1 GCA_947074135.1 uncultured Rikenellaceae bacterium | reverse complement strand
TTATTTACGATTAAGAGTAAATAGCAAGTTTGTGTATTGGTCGGACCAATACAAATAATCCCGTTGGTCTAGGTTTACAGATGTATAAATCTCTTTCATATCCGCTGAAAACTCTCTCATAACCTTCCATACAACATACTTGCACGAGTTGCGTATTTGATTAACCATTCAATGTCTGAAACGCTTATCACTTTTGCAGCTTAAATAACTGTCTATAAAAGCATAAATAGAAATATTAGCATTTATTCCAAGAATAAAACGTCATCACCGTTTGCCTAATTCATTTTAACCATAAATGAGGCGTTTACAAAATGTAAACGGAAAAATATATATGATAAGACAAAATCGTGCTGTTTAGTATCGATACGGTAGAATAAGAGTTCCGCTTACGTATGAAACTTTAAAAAGAAATAAGTACAATCTTACGATTTATGCACTTAAAATATACGATTAAATAATTGTTTAGAAAGATGATATGAGCAACTGTATTTTTCAATATCTTTGTACTAAATATCTATTAAAGGTTATATAATGGAAAATATAAATCGCATAAAGGTAGTGCTTGTCGAACAAGGCAAAACAGGTAAATGGTTGGCAGAACAGTTGGGTAAAGACCCTTCTACGGTATCAAAATGGTGTACAAATGTAATTCAGCCATCAATTCCTACACTTGAAAAAATAGCAAAACTTTTATTAGTTGATAGACGAGAACTGCTGAATAAGAGCAGGTAAACAGTGAAACAGAATTTAAAACTATTATTATGCAACAAAATTCAATTCAAGATATAAATAATTTTAGCGAGCAAATATTTAATGTACTCAAAGAATATCTGGATGATGTTGATTTATACCCAAATGACTCTTGTTTAATAATTAACAGAAAGTGTCTCGATGTATTCATCGATAATATTATCGACACAAAGGAATGTGATATATATCCAGTTTCTTCTCTAACACGTTTAGGTGAAGATAATTTACTCGAACCAGATGTTGATGCTATATTTGAGCTATCATCTAAATACCTATTTGTATACTAAACTTATGCCAACATTTATAGATTTATTTGCAGGGGCTGGTGGCTTGTCTGAAGGATTTATACGTCAAGGATTTACCCCAATTGCGCATGTTGAAATGAATAAGCACGCTTGTGATACACTAAAGACACGTGCTGCGTTTCATTATCTTAGGGCAAATAATCAACTTTTCGTATATACCGAATATCTAAATAACAAACGACCTAAAGAAGATGGCAGTAACTTGTGGCAACAAGTCCCCCCGGAAATAACCAATTCAGTCATACAAGAGGCTATTGGAGAAGATACGCTTGAAACGCTATTTCAAAGGGTGGACAATCTTGTAGATGACCGTGGAGTCGATATTATAGTTGGAGGTCCACCTTGCCAAGCATACTCCGTTGCTGGTCGTGCTCGTAAAGGTGATGTTATGCACACTGATCCACGTACTGAATTATATAAATACTATGTAAGGTTTATAGAAAGATATCAGCCACGAATGTTTGTGTTTGAAAACGTCTTAGGTATCAAAACTTCTAAAGGTGGAGAGCATTTTCGCAATCTTCAAACACTTGTTCGAGAATCAGGATATGAGATTGAAGCAAGAGAACAGGTTGCCTCTAATTTTGGCGTTTTACAAAATCGGCATAGAATGATTATTGTTGGATGGAGAAACGATCTGCCTCTTCATTACCCTCAATTAATAGTTGAACCAATGACATACAAAATAGCTGATGATTTGTTTGCAGATTTGCCAAGCCGTGTTAGTGGAGAGGGTGATTTATTAGAGTTGATTCAATACACTAAGCCCTTGTCCAAGATGAAATACCTTGAAGAGTCGGGTATTAGAGGAGTGTTGGATTACACCACGCAACATATTGCACGTCCTAACAATGTTAATGATAGGGAAATTTACAAATTGGCAGTTGATTTATGGCATACAAAACGTCATCGTTTACAGTATAAGGATATTCCCAAAAATCTCCAGACTCATAAAAACGTAGAGAGTTTCCAGAATCGTTTTCAAGTGGTAGATCCTGATGGATGTAGCCACACTGTTGTTGCACATATTGCTATGGATGGACATTACTATATCTATCCTACAATAAATCCTACAGTTGAAAACGTACGGTCAATTACAGTTAGAGAAGCTGCCAGATTGCAATCCTTTCCTGATGATTATTTCTTCGAAGGTAGTCGTAGTGCTGCATTTAAGCAAATAGGGAATGCTGTACCAGTTGTAATGGCAGAGAAGATAGCAAGAGAGATAAGATTAATGCTTGAATAATTAGGATATGAACTACACCGAAATCGAAAAAATATCTGCTGTACCAGCCCCTGCCTCAATGATTGAAACTTTTAGGGCTATTGGTTATAGTCTTGACACTGCTGTTGCCGACATTATTGACAATTCAATATCGGCAGGAGCTAAGAATATCTATGTGGATTCTCAATGGGAAGGTGGTGGTTCTATAATAACGATATTTGACGATGGTTGTGGAATGAATTGCGATGAGTTAATTGACGCAATGAGACCAGGAACTAAGCATCCGCTTGACGACCGAGACGAGAAGGATCTTGGGCGGTTTGGTCTGGGACTTAAAACATCATCCTTTTCTCAATGCAGAATGCTAACTGTACTGAGTAAAAAGAAAGGTTACGCACCAGTTTATTGGACTTGGGATCTTGATTATGTTAATTATTCCCACACTTGGGAGCTATTACGATATATCCCAGAGGGATATTCCACTTTCTTAGATGATAAAGAATCGGGGACTTTAATCATTTGGAGTAAGCTTGATCGGATTCTGCCAGCAGAAACTTCTATCTCAGACAATGGGGCATTAGGGAAGTTTACTGAAGCGATGGAACGTGTAAAGCATCACATTTCAATGACTTTTCACCGTTTTATTGAAGATAAACAGATTAAGCTACATTGTTGGAATAAATCTATTTTACCATGGAACCCTTTCTTAATTGGAGAGTCGGCTACACAAGCATTGCCGGAAGATTATATTTCAGGAGGTGCAACTATGAAAGGATATATACTTCCGCATAAAAGCAAGATAAATGATGGTATATATAAATATGCTGAAGGTCTAAACGGATGGAACGCTCAGCAAGGGTTTTATGTTTATCGAGGGAAAAGATTGTTACTCGCAGGAGAATGGCTTGGTCTATTCCGCAAGGAAGAGCATTATAAGCTTGCAAGAATAATGATAGATTTGCCAAATAAGCTTGATACAGAGTGGCAAATAGATATAAAAAAATCCACAGCTCGTCCTCCAATGGTATGTCGAGATCAATTAAGATCCTATGCACTTAGGGTACGTAGTCAAGCGTGCGAAGCATATAGACATCGGGGGCGTATTATAAAACAAAAATCAGGACAAATGTTTCAGCCGTTATGGTTGGATAAAAAGAAAGGAGATAAATGGTCTTTTGTTGTAAACAGGGAACATTTTCTTATTCAAGAGTTCAAGGAACTGGCTCATACTGATCCTGACAAAGCAATGGAACAGGTGCTCCGGTTCATTGAAGAGACCATTCCTATCAAATCAATTTTTATTAAAGAATCTGAGAGTGGTGAAAATCAAACAAAGCCATTTGAAGGTGCCGATAATGATATAATAATAATAATAAAAACAATATATAAGAACCAGATTACAATAGGAAAAACACCGGAACAAGCTAAAGCTTTTTTACTCAACCTTGAACCGTTTAACAACTTTCCAGAGTTAATAACTTCAATCTAATAATTATGCTGAATGATGCCGTCAAAATATGTCGCCTACTAATAGGGGAAAGAGTTAGTATTACTGATGAAGATATTGATTCTTCAATACTACAAGCTACTTCTATGCCGATTTTTAAGGATGTAGATACTCTAAAACTTAAAAATGAGCTTCTCGCTATATATTGTGTTCGTGTTAGTGCCTTTAAGATTCTAGAGGCAAGAGAAAGACGTGAACCTTGGATAAAGAATTTTAAGGCGAATCACCCAGTCGAGCATTGGCAGTTTTGGAATCGATATAGAGATTACCTGCAAAACTCGAAAGGGTTTGCACCTAATATAATATCTAATCTGGATAACCTTACTGAGCAAATTCTCGATAAACTATATGATTCAACAAGACAAGATATTGAGATTTCTAAAAAAGGTTTAGTTGTAGGTCAGGTGCAATCAGGTAAGACTGCAAACTACACAGGGTTAATATGTAAAGCAGCAGATGCTGGATTTAATCTTATCGTTGTTTTAGCAGGTATTCATAATAACTTGAGAAGCCAGACTCAGCTGCGTCTTGATGAGGGTTTTCTTGGTTTCGATACTCAATATGAGAGAGCGTATACAATTAATAGTAACACAAAGATTGGAGTCGGTCTTGTGGCTGGATATGAAAAAGCGATTGCCAGTTCTATTACAACAAGTGCCGATAAAGGTGATTTTACGAGAGGAGCGGCAAATTCTCTAGGGGTTAATTTCAATACACCACAGCCCATATTAGTTGTGGTTAAAAAGAATGCAGCTGTGCTTAAGAGGCTTCACACTTGGCTCAACTCACAAACAATAGAGAATGACAGAGGGCAAAAACGGATAGTAAATAAATCTCTTCTTATTATTGATGATGAGGCGGATAATGCATCTATTAATACAAAAAAAGAGAACGAATCTCCAACGACTATTAATGGATTAATTAGACAAATAACATCACTATTTAACCGTTCAGGATATGTAGGGTATACCGCTACACCTTTTGCTAACATATTCATTCCCACTACAGAGGACGATTTGTTCCCAAGAGACTTTATAATTAACCTACCAGCTCCGAGCAACTATATTGGGCCTGATAAGATATTTGGTACATCGCCCATTCCTGATGAAGAAGAACATGATCTGCTGCCAATTGTTAGAACTGTAAAAGATTACTGCTCATTCGTTCCGGATAAACATAAGAGAGATGATGACAAACCTGACGACTTGCCCGAATCACTTAAAACGGCTATTAAATCGTTTATCATAACTTGTGCTATACGCATCCTTCGTGGTCAAGAAAACAAGCATAACTCAATGCTTATTCACGTAACACGTTTTGTTGCTTGGCAAAACCATATAAAAGACCTTGTGGATAATCAATTCCAATTTTACAAAAGAGGAATAGAACAAAATGTAGCATCAGTCGTTGAGGAGTTTAGAAATGTATTTGAAGTTGATACAGACGAACACACATCATACTGCACCACTACAGCCAATATCATTGACTCCTCTTTTGCAACTATTGATAATTCATTAAGTATCCACAATTGGAATGACGTAAAAGAGAAACTATATAATGCTGTTTCAAAAATAGAGGTAAAATCCATCAATGGTCAATCTGTCGATGCTCTGAAATATTATGAGTATGAAAAAACTGGTGTATCTGTTATTGCAGTTGGTGGAGATAAGCTATCACGAGGTCTAACACTTGAAGGATTATCCGTAAGTTATTACTTGCGTGCATCTAAAATGTATGATACATTAATGCAAATGGGCAGATGGTTTGGCTATCGTCCAGGATACGTTGATTTATGTCGACTTTATACTAGTGATGAGTTGAATGAATGGTTCAGGCACATAACATTGGCTAGTGAAGAGCTGAGAGAGGAGTTTAACTATCTTGCTGAATCTGGTAGTACACCAGAAGATTATGCATTAAAAATCAGAACACATCCAGGTTGTTTGCAAATTACAGCCGTAAGTAAAATGCGTAATGTTAATACCGTGAGAATTTCGTGGTCTGGTCGATTGATTGAGACATATTTACTCTCACTTGAAAAGACCGTAATTCATTCAAATAGAATTATTACAGATAACTTTATTTCTTCTTTAGGAGATCCAGACGGGAATACGAGTAAGAATTATTTATGGAGAAACATCTCGGCTGAAACTGTATGTACTTTCCTAAGCAGCTTTAGTGTTTCGGCCAACCTCAAAAAAGTTGATCTTGAAGGTATCGTACGATTTGTTAACAAGCTTAACCAAGTAGGAGAACTTACTTCGTGGAGTGTGGCTTTGATGAACAAAGAGAGCTCGCCAGTTAGGCTTGAGTTATCAAATAAGATTAATGTTGGATGTTATGTGCGTAATAGAGATGAAGCTACTACTTCTGCTTATCTTATTCGTAAAAATCATATCGTTGGAAATCCTGCTGATGAGTTTATTGATTTAGCAGAGTCATTATTGAATGAGGCTAAAAAAGAAACATTGAGAGTAGATCCAGAGTGGACTAAAGATTATCCTAACCCTAACATTGTTCGCGAATAATATAGATATAAACATATTGCGCTTCAAATCATTTATCCCCTTAATCCACAAGGAACACATATAAATATTAAATTGATTT
>CAMTOL010000135.1 GCA_947074135.1 uncultured Rikenellaceae bacterium | reverse complement strand
GGGGGTGGGTAGAGAACTTCCATTGAAATTTCTGCTGTTGGGTATTGACATCCACCTCGGATTTTATGTCATTGCTTGTATCAGGTCCTCATCACAGCTTTTGCTACGAACATTCGGTTGCTCTTCGGCATAGTTCAAGTAAAGTTGACTCTGCTCTCCGTTTGCACGAATTCTGAAAAAAGCTGCATCGAAAACTTTTACCTATTAACCTCTCTAAACAGAGTTTTTAATCCACTATTTTGAGGCAAAATCATCCTTGATTTTCTTAGAACGCTTGTTCCGATGAAATGTGATACCAAATCGGTGCGCTTCATCTCGCAAATGCATCAAAATACGCAACGTTTCCCCTTTCTTATCAAAATAATGCGGCACCGGATCGCCAACAAAGTAAAGCTCCTCCATTCGCTTAGCTAAACCCACAACCTTTATTCGTTCACTCAACCCCAACTCGTCAATCGCCTCAAAAGCCGCACCCAACTGCCCCTTACCTCCATCAATAACAACTAACTGTGGCAACTCCTTACCCTCGTCCAATAAACGACTATATCGCCGACCAACAACCTCCTTCATCGAAGCAAAATCATTTGCCCCAACAACCGTCTTAATGTTAAAATGACGATAATCTCGCTTCGAAGGTTTGCCATCTTTGAAAACCACACAAGCCGCCACTGCAAATTCGCCTCCAAGATTCGAATTATCGAAACACTCAATATGGCGAGGCTCACTCTTTAGGTTCAACTCCTTCTGCATCGCAAGCATCACACGTTCAATCCTCTTCTCTGGGTCCTTCTTCTCAATATTTTTTAGTTTCTCGAGTCGGTAAAACTTGCAATTCTTCTGCGATAACTCTACGAGCCGAACCTTATCGCCTCGCTGCGGTACAAAACATCGACTCTCTATCTGCTCGTCAATATAATCAAGGGTAGGGTAGTGACTAACCACAATCTCTGGCGCACGTAAATCTAGCTGCGAAAGAGCATAACTCATCAACTCGTCTTCCGCCTCGCCCAACTGCCCACGAAGCTCAAAAGTATAGCACCCGACAACACTGCCGTCAACAACTTTTAAGTAGTTCGAATATGTCGCTTCGTCGTGATAGACTATTGTCACAACGTCCAAATTGCCAAGATAGTTGCTCACCACAACGCTGCGAGAACGATAATCTTCGAGAGCGATGATCTTTCGTTTTATCTGTTCGGCTGCCTCGAAGTTGAGCTTCAATGCCTCCTCTTTCATCTGGCTCTCAAGCCTTAGAATTGCCTGTTTGAAGTTGCCTTTGAGTATCTCACGAGCTGCCAACACCCACTCTCTATACTCCATTTCACTCTCCTTGCCAACACAACCACCTCGACACTGACCCATATGGTACTTTAAACAGACTGCATATTTGCCCTTCTTAATGTTTGCCTCCGATAGGTTGAGTTTGCAAGTCCGAATTGGAAATAATGAATGAATCAACTGCAAAAGAGTGCGTTGCACACCTACCGAGGCGTAAGGACCATAGTAGTCCGCCTTTGAACGCTCCTTTTGTCGAGTTGAGATAATGCGAGGGAAAGGCTCATTGGTTATAGCTATCCAAGGGTAGGTTTTAGAGTCTTTGAGCAGAATGTTATAGCGAGGTTGCAACTCTTTGATAAGGTTGTTCTCAAGTAGCAGCGCATCACGTTCGTCGCCCACGACAATATGTTCGATTGAGACGATATGACGCACCATAGCCCTTACTTTTGGTGAGTGATCAGCCGAAGCGTTGAAATAGGAGCTAACCCTAGACTTTAGATTAACTGCTTTACCTACATATATAATAGTGTCGTGCGAATCCTTGAACCTATAAACGCCCGGTGACCCCGGCAGATTCGAAACAACCTCTTTAAGTGATTCGCCCATCGAAAATCAAAAAGAAAAAGTCAAAGAAAAAACAAGTAGGTTATAGTAAACGTAGTTTCTGTCAAAGTTTTTTGGTTTTACATTTTGTGAACAAAAGGTAAAGTAGAGCTAACAAAGATTCTCTGCAATTTTCCGACAATCCCCAAAACTTTGGTATTCTAAACTTTAACAGCTACGTCCATAAGTTTTACAAACCCTTCGGATTTGCGCTTTGGGATTTAGATTTTGTGTCATTATTCTAACACCGTTTTCCATCGCAACTTTCTCTACGAAAAGTTGCACAAAAACTTTTTATGATTAACCTCTCTATGGGCTTATTCATACTCAGCGAGTATAGAAGATACTTCACCTGCCGTTACACGTGGGTAAATCTTCTCGCCAACCATCACAACAGGTGCCAGTCCACAAGCCCCTACACAACGTAAACACGACAAAGAAAACTTGCCGTCAGCCGTAGTTTCGCCAACCTTAATTGCAAGTTGTGCCGCAATCTCACTCAAAACAGCCTCAGCCCCACGTACATAGCAAGCCGTGCCTGTGCAGACATTAATAGGATGTTTACCTTTTGGAGTCATCGTAAAGAGAGAATAAAATGTTACAACACCAAATACTTTGGAAACTGCAATTGAAAGTTCGTCGGCAACACACTGCTGAACTTCAGCAGGTAGGAAACCGAAATGCTCTTGAATACGATGTAAAATAGTAATCAATTCTCCAGAATCGTTACCAAACTCCTTACAAATGGCTGCAATAAAGTTTCTGTCTTCTTTTTTTAATGCCTCTTTACACATAGGTTTAATTATGAATTATTAATTTTAATATTGAATTTGAGAGTCGTGAATAGCTTATTGTTAAATAAAGTTAACAATAGTAAACAACCGTAAAATCAAAGATAATAAAAATTAATCAATTAATGCTTTGTTGACTAAATGAATTACCTTACTTATCTCCATAAATGAAGCCCCGCGAGAAGCTCCAAAACTTCCGCCAACAACAATTACTAAATCCGTAGATTCCAATTGTCCATCTTTTTCTAACCTGACTAACATCTGGAACGTAAATCTGTCGTGCGCAATTAATGGTTCGCCATACTCAGCATAAACACCATACGAGAGTGCCAACTCACGCATTACGTGCTTGCGATAACAAAGAGTGTAAACAGGCTTAGCTCCACGAAAAGCAGCCAAATATCGAGCTGTACGACCACTCAAAGTGTCGGCTATAATAGCTTTAATTGGTAGATTAGTCGAAGCGCGAACAGCCGAACGTGATAACTGTGCTGTAATCTCGTTGTTGATCCGTACCATATTAATATCGATAATAGGAGCAACCTCTTTTTCGATGCGCTGCGCTATGGTGGTCATCGTGCGAACTGCTTCGATAGGATACTTGCCCATTGCAGTTTCGCCACTAAGCATAATGGCGTCGGCACGTTGGTAGATTGCATTGGCAACGTCACTAACCTCGGCTCGAGTTGGACGAGGCGACGAAATCATAGAGTGAAGCATCTGAGTTGCAATAATTACAGGCTTCTTGCTCTCAATACACTTCTTAACCAATGCACGCTGGGTAATAGGTATCTGCTCGGCGGGAAGTTCAACTCCCAAATCGCCACGAGCTACCATAATACCATAACAATAGTCCAATATTTCGTCAATATTGTCAACTCCCTGCTGGTTCTCAATTTTTGCTATTATCTTTATATGACTATCGCGACTATCCAAAATCTTCTGAATATCAATCAAATCCTCTTTGGTGCGAACAAAAGAGTGTGCAATGAAATCTATATTGTTGTCGATAGCCCAATGGATATACTCCACATCACGAGGTGTTAAAGATGGTAAATCGATGTGAACACCCGGCACGTTGATACTCTTGCGAGATTTAATCGTACCCCTATTGGTAGCTTCGCAGATAAGTGTGCAATCTTCGTCCTGCTTTCGGGTTACAATTAATTCAATCTCGCCATCGTCAATCAAAACCCTTGCTCCAACAGGAACGTCGTTAAAAAAGTTACTGTCGTTAACATACAAAGCATCTTCGATTGAGCTTACACACTCGCCTTTCTGACAGCCGCGAACTCTAATCTGATCGCCCTCGATAAGCGAAATGCCATCGCCCAAAACAACTGTTGTGCGGATTTCAGGTCCTTTGGTGTCGATAAGTGTAGCAATAGAATCGGAAACAATTCGGCAGTTCGATACTATCTTCTTGGCTCCCTCGAAAGTTGAGTGAGCTGAATTTATGCGAACAACGTTCATTCCCTCTTCGTAGAGCGAACGCAAAAAATCTATCTCGCAGTTGTTGTCCGAAATGGTTGCAACTATTTTTGTCTGTTTTTTTGTATGTACCATATGTGGGTAGGTTATTATCCTAAATTACTAGTTTTGTAAAGTGTATTGCGGTTCTTGATTGTATAAAACAATTTAAAACAACACAAATATAGCAATTTTGTTGCTAATTTGCACTCAAAAACCTACTTTTGTATCTATAATTTAACTTTGTCTGATTACTCTCAAAATAATTGGTGTTAAATTAATGAAGCATTTAATAAACGTAAATCAGATAATTAAAACTAAACGAAGTGAAACAAAGATTCTCAAAAGCTGTGAAAGTTGTAATCTCACCCGCATTTCTGATATTGCTGGTCACTTCTGCAATTCTATGGTTTATAACTAAATTGTCGCACAACTACACCGCAACAATTGATGTTGAAGTAACACCAGTAACTGATTTTAACTCAGGGATATGGGTCGAACAACAACAACCATTATTGGTGAAAACTTTAGCGCAAGGAGATGGACGAGATTTGATACTATATAAATTGGGACTAGGACAGAAAATCAATATCCCTGTGTCAATGCTTACCATATCTCAAGAAGATGATGCACAACCATATATGTTTACTATTGACGAAAAGTCAATGGAACGTGCCTTGTCGTCGGAGCAGAATAAATTTACTATATTGATGACTACCTGTACAATCCCTACAGTTAAAGTATCTTCTTTCAGCGAAACAAATCTTCCGCTTATATCTATCTTCTGTGTTATCTCTGCACCACAATACACTATCAAACGTGCTTCTGTACGTTCCCCTTATTCAATGTCTGTCAATCCCCCACTCGCCTATCTCGATACTCTAAATGCAGTTTATACACTGCCTCTTGAGTTGAACGAACTTCGTACGCACACTAGTGGAGTAATAAGACTTATTACACCGCCTGGGGCTGTGAACTCTGTTGATATTGTTCGATACACTATTGATGTTGTAGGATATACTGAACTTAGTTTAGTAGTTCCTATTTCGCAGAATATAGATGAGAATATCTTGACTATTCCAACTGAGGTCAAATTGATGGCAAAAGTTCCACTTAACAATACAGTGGTTTCGCTTCAAGGAGTTAGAGCAGTTATTGATACTAAGTGGGCAGATATTGAGGGCAAGATTGGTAGAGTTGTTATTGAGAATATGCCTAAACAGGTGATTGACTGGAGCGTTGAACCAGAATTTGTTGAGGTATTTAGAATTAACAATTAACTATAAATAATTGTGAATTGAAAAGAGTAGGTATTACAGGAGTTATGGGAGCTGGTAAGAGCACTGTTTGTCGAGTATTCGAAATGCTAGGCATACCTCATTATGATTGCGACCAAAGAGCTAAGATTTTGATGAACAATTCGTTGAAAACGAAAATAATAGATATTTTTGGGAGCAGTGCTTACCTGGAATGCGGAGAGCTAAATCGAGCCTACTTGGCCTCTAAGATTTTTAATGATTCTGAACTTAAAGAGCAACTAGAGGCTGTGGTTCACCCAGCGGTGCATAAAGATTTGCAAGATTGGTGTTTCGAACATAGACGCAAACCTTTTGTTCTTGTCGAGAGTGCGATATTGCTAAACGGAGAACTGAGCAATGATATGGATTATATAGTTGTTGTGCATACCAATCACAACGAGATAATTGGAAGAGTGAAATTGAGAGATGGTTGGAGTGAGGAGCAGATAATAAAGAGGTTGGAGGTTCAAGTTTCGCAGAAAGAGATGCTTGAGAGTGCAGATTTTACTGTTTTTACATCTGATGATGAGCTATTAACACCTAAAGTTGTGGAACTTCACAAAAAAATGTTAACTTTGTCGCAAAATTAAATTTACTTTATATTTAACTAATTTGTTATATGAAACTTTCAGAAATTCTTTCAGTGTCGGGTGCGCAGGGACTTTACAAATATGTAGCTCAAAGCAAAGGTGGCATTATTGTAGAAGCTATTGACGAGAAAAAACGTCGTACAGTTGTTAGCGGAACAGCTAAAGTTAGTGCACTAGGCGATATCGCTATCTTTACTGACTCTGCTGAGGTGTCCCTTGGCGAGGTGTTTGATAAGGTTTTTGCCGTTAATTCGGGCAGTGAGGTGGCTATTACGAACAAATCGACTCCCGAAGAGTGGGTTGCATTTCTTTCGGCTGCGCTTCCTGCATTTGACCGTTCACGTGTTCATAACTCAGCTATTAAGAAGTTGGCACAGTGGTATAATATTCTTGTT
>CAMTOL010000134.1 GCA_947074135.1 uncultured Rikenellaceae bacterium | reverse complement strand
AATTAGAGGAGATAAGCTATAAAATTGATTCAAAAAAACACGCTGTGTATGAAACAAAAAAAGTGGATCTACTAATTGAACTAACAAAAGCTCTCGTTCAATATAAGAATAGTAAGGTTAATAACTATGTAGATAACGCTATAAAAATCTCACAATCAATTCAGTTCACAAACGGAGAAGCTAAAGCATATCATCTAAAAGGAGAACTGGCAAAAAATAATAATGACACTAACACTTTTAAGTATTATAATAAAGCTATTGATCTATACAGAGTTGTTGATAACAAAAAAGGCACAGGTAATGTTTTAGCCTCTATCGCAATTACTTATAACCAACTTGGTGAAAAAAAAGAGAGTGAGAAATTTTTTATTAAAGCAATAGAAATTGCAAATGAAATAGAAGATAAATCGCTTCTAACTAAAGTACTCGGAAATATGGGTATCTTCTACACTGGTCTAGGACAATACGATAAGGCTATCGAACTCTATAACACTATTCTCGAAATGCCCGAAAATAGTGACCAATATCCAATAATTACCTCAGCACTCAACAATATGGGTGTTGTTTACCGTCTTAAAGGTAACTTAGAGATGTCACTTGACTCTTATTTTAAAGCTCTCGCAATTAATGAGCAGCAAAATAGAGATGCAAACATTATCTTTAACTTAACTAATATTGCCGAAATTCAGCTTCTTCAAAATGACTTCAATGTTGCTAGAGATAATATCTTTAGAGCAATTGAGCTATCTAAATCTGAAAATGACAACAGAAAAGAGGCTAAATCATACTACCTACTAGGAGATTACTATAAAGCCGTCGATAGCATTGATAAGGCTCTTTCTGGATATAAATATGCCCTGAAAATTAATGGTGGTAACAATGCTCTTCTCGATGTTGAATTGATGTCGGGAATTGGTTCTATATATCTTAGTAAAGGAGATTTAGACGAGGCTTTGACACACTTCAACTCCTCTTATAACAGAGCAGTTAGCGCAAAACTAAATCGCTGGATAGCTATTATAAATGTGAAATTCGCCCAAATAGCTTATCATAAAGGTCAATATAAAAGTGGTGTTGAGTATGCTCTAAAATCGAAAAAGATACTTGATGGTATGGAAAATGTTGATGCAAAACGTGACTGCTATGAAGTTTTATCAAACTTGTATGCTAAATTGGGAAACTACAAAAATGCTTTTGATGCACAATACAAATTTAAACTATACAGCGATAGCCTTCTAAATGAGAGGCGTATTAAAGAGTTAACTCGACTTGAGAGTCAATATGAGTTCGATAAACAAAAAGATATATTCGCTGCCCAAAAACGAAATGATGAACTAAAAATTGAAGCTCAAAAATATTTAATTATCTTTCTGCTCTTTACAGCTATTCTTATATTGATTCTCAGTGTAACGCTATATATATCGAACAGACTTAAAAAGCGTGTTTTAGCCCTTGAAATTGAGAGTAAAAACAGAGAGTTAATTGAAAACCAGAAAAGAATAGCTACAGCAACCTTAAAACTGGTTCAAGGTGCAGATAAAGACTCTTATTGTGTCAAAGTACTCGAAAATATAGAGAGTGGCACAAATAACGAAAATAAAAGCTCTGTGAGAGAGTTGATAAATTACTACAAAAATCAATCAGTCAACTCCAACTGGGAGGAGTTTGAAACTCTATTCCTTCGTGTTAACGGAGATTTTTATGATAAACTAAATACAAGATTTCCTTTACTTACCCCTAATGAACGTAAATTGTGCGTGTTTCTAAAACTCAATATGAAACGTGATTCCTTCACGATTAATACGCTCCAAATAGCGGATGCTAAGAAAAAAGCCGGACTTAACTTACGCAAAAATCTGGAACGAGAGCTTTATTTGAACCTCACATCCTTTATACAAAACCTTTTGTTTTATACCTAAAATAGAGTTAAATTTGCGCAGAAATTCACTTACCCAAGCCGTAATACCCAACGCTTCGACTCTTTTAGCAATTTGCTCTAACTCCTCTCTGCTCACTTTGCGAACTCCACTGTCTGGCGTATCTCTATCAATAGAGTAAAGCATAACCTCGCGAGGAGCTATCTCTTTGATAGCATCAAGCCAAGCTGCAACCTCTTGTGGGGTGGTGTTGTCGTAAGTAACACCTTTATAACAACCTCGAATAAACATTGTCTGGATTATTATCTGCCCACCAAACAATTTAAGTAACTCAATGGTTTGATCTACAGTTCGTTTCTTGGCTGGTTGGTTAATCAGTTCAACTGTACTCTGAATTGCACTATCAAACTTGAGAATTGGACGGTCAATCTTAAGCAGAGCTGCTCTAACATCTTCTCTGTCAATCATTGTAGCATTGGTTAATACAGCAATTTTAGCTAATGGAGCTACCGAATTACGCAACGCAATAGTTCCGTCAATGATTTCTAAAAAGTTAGGATGCATAGTTGGTTCACCATTACCGGCAAAGGTAATGTAGTTGGGGAGCTCTCCTTCTAACGCCATCTCACTCAACTTAGATTGGAGCGCAAAAAGCACATCTTCTTTTGTGTTAAAACTACCGCCTCTATGGTCACCATTCCAACCACATTCGCAATATATGCAATCAAAGTTACATAGTTTAGCAGTAGGTAACAAAAGGTTAACACCCAGTGAAATACCTAGCCTGCGACTATGAACTGGTCCAAAGATAATCTTATCGAACAGAAAAGTTGCCATAATTCTCTTATTTTAAAACTGTATCCTATTTAAAGCATCGATATAAGCCTCAACCGAAGCATAAACTATATCTTTGTGGAAAGCAAAGCCATGAATTAGTCGCTCACCATTGTCCAAAGTGATGTGAACACGACCCAAATCCTCACTTCCACGAGTCATCGGCTGAATAACAAAATCTTGTGGCACATAATCGACGTTAAGCAGTTGACGAACCGCACTAAAAGCTGCATCAATAGGTCCTACTCCGTTTGATTTAGTCGAAACCTCGACCCCATCAACTATAAGTGTAATCGAGGCCCTTGGCGTTACCGTTCCACTTATCACCTCCAAAGACTCTAAATGGATACGACGTGACTCACGAATAATGTCAATGTCGGAAATCAACGCTAAAACATCATCATCAGTAAAGTATTTATTCTTATCGGCCAACTCCAAAAAACGCTCGTAAACCATATCAACTTCCTGACCTCGAAGAGTAAAACCTAACTTCTGAAGTTTACTACGAAGAGCAGCTCTACCACTTCGAGCCGTCAACACAATCGAATTATCAGTAAGACCAATATCCTTAGGGTCGATAATCTCGTAATTGTCCCTGCTCTTCAAAACCCCGTCTTGATGGATACCCGATGAGTGAGCAAAAGCATTGCGACCAACAATTGCTTTATTGTTCTGAACACTCATATTGAGCATTGCCGACACCAAACGTGAAGTTGGAGTAATACACTTAGTAACAATACCCGTTTCATAACCCAACTCACTGTGTGATTTCAAAGTCATCACAACCTCCTCTAACGCCGCATTTCCTGCTCTCTCACCCACTCCGTTAATAGTACACTCAACCTGAGTAGCTCCTGCTAAAACTCCATAAATAGAATTAGCTGTGGCAAGCCCTAAATCATTGTGGCAGTGAACAGAAATTATAGCTTTATCAATATTTGGAACTCGGTTTACTAGCTGACTTATTTTAGCCCCAAAGTGAACAGGAAGACAATATCCCGTAGTATCAGGTATATTGACAATTCGAGCACCAGCATCAATTACTGCCTCGATAATACGACATAAAAAATCATCGTCCGCTCGACCAGCATCTTCGGCATAAAACTGAACCTCGTCAACAAAACGACGCGAAAGTTTAACAGCCTCAACAGCTCGCTGAACTATCTCGTCGTGGGTAGATCTCAATTTTGTACGAATATGTTGCTCAGAAACACCAATCCCAGTGTGAATACGTTTATATTTAGCAAACTTAAGCGAATCGGCAGCAATCTCAATATCGCCCGGAACTGCTCGAGTCAAAGCACAAATCACTGGGTTGGAAACAGATTTCGAAATCTCGCGAATAGAGTTAAAATCGACAGGTGAACTTACTGGAAAACCAGCCTCTATTACATCTACCCCAAGATGCTCTAACGATTGAGCAATCTCTATCTTCTCGACTGTCGATAACTGACAGCCGGGAACCTGTTCGCCATCTCGAAGTGTGGTATCAAATATATATATTCGTTTCATTTTTATACTTTAGTTTTCTGTTTTTAGATGATTAAGTAATCACTTTTTAAGCTTACTCTTTAAATTGTTTATCTTATCATCTAATTTTAGGCGCTCTATATTTCTTTCAAAATTACCCTTTGCCTCCTTCTTTATTCGCTCCAAATCCCCACGCAACTTCTCAAGATCAACTTTAAGTTTCTCTCTAGCAAAACGCTTGAAAGTAGCCTCTGAACCCAATATCTTACGAGTAAATAACCATTGTAATATGCCCCTTGTCAATAAAAATGCCAAAAAAGCAATCCATAACGAATTATTACCAACTAAAGAATTCAAAGAGAAATAGAGAGTAAAAAATATAGCGGTCGCTCCCAACATCGAATTACGAAGTAGCTTCGAAAGAGTCATACCCACCAAAACACCATCCCAAAGAAAGGCTGAATAACCCATAATAGGTATGGCTGCCGCAAAAACAATATAATCGTTAGCTGCCGAAAGAACAGCCTCACTATCTGTGAAAATTGACATTATAGAACCTCCTAAAAAGAGATAAAAAGCTGAAAATAACAACGCCGTTATTAAACCAACATCGAAAATTGTTCGAATAGATTTGTTAAGCAATACTCTACTCCCAGACCCATAATAACGACCTGAAAGTGACTCGCCAGCATAAGCAAAACCATCCATAAAATATGAAAAAAGTGTAAATAACTGCATCAAAAGCGTATTAGCCGAAAGTACTGCATCGCCCATCGAGCTACTAGCCTTTGTGAAATAAGTGAAAACAGCTACCGAACAAAATGTTCTTATAAAAATATCACGGTTAAGCTTGAAAAACTCCATCAACTTTTCACTGCTGAATATCTTCATAAAATTCTTTGTACCAAAGATACCACCTCGTAACACCCTATGGTAATATCTCAATACAAAATAGAGTGCCAACAATACACCACTCCACTGTGCCAATAGAGTTCCATAAGCAACACCCTCTAAATCACCATTCAATGTAATTGCAAAGAAATAAGAAGCGGCAACATTAATAACATTAATAGTAATGGCTACCCACATCGGAGTACGTGAGTTCTGCATACCCACAAACCAACCATTAAAAACATAGAGAGCAAGTGTCGCAGGAGCTGCCCAAATCCTAATCTTAAAGTAACTGTAAGCCGCACTCTCAGCAACCTCAGACCCATCCATAAACCATAACGAAAAATCGATTATAGGAGCCTGAAATGCTAAAATAATTGCCGAAATTGCAAATGCAACACTTAATGCACGAAGTAATATACGACCTGAATCCTTAAAATCTCGCCTTCCATACGACTGAGCAGCAAGTCCACTCGTCCCCATACGCAAAAAACCAAAATTCCAATACAACATATTGAAGATTGCTGTACCAATAGCCATTCCTGCCAAATAGTTATCACTATGAAGCATACCTACAATAACCAAATCAGCCATTCCGACAAGTGGAATAGTGATGTTGGAAATAATATTTGGGATGGCAAGAGAAAATAGTTTTTTGTACATAACTTATTTATTCAATGGTTAATGATAAATGGATATTGAAACTAAATTATTAACAAAAATCATTTATCAGTAACCATTATATATGAAATTTATGAAGTAGTAAATTACCTGTATCATCAAGTGTGGCATAAGTAGGATCATCAACCCATTCTCCCAATACTACCATCTTAGATGTTGGTGTTAAATCGTAAACTAAAGCCAAATGAAGATGACCATATATAAAGAAATTAACATCACTATACTCACTCTGTGTTAATAACTCTCGTGAACGCTTTACCCATAAATCATTCTTATCATCGAAAACATGAGCTATATTGCCGTGTTTCTTGCGGTTACTTCTGCTCCAACTATGACCAAAACGACACAAAAAATCTGGATGAATCAGCCGCTGACCAATCCACTTAGCAGCACGACTACGAAACATAATCTCAAGAAGCCGAGCTACTCCTTTGTGTTGGTAAAGAGTATCGCCATGCGTAATAAAGAGTTTTTTAGTGCTCCTTTGAATTACTAAAGGCTCTTTATGAATAATAAACCCTATATTGTCACTCAAATAATTCTCAACCCAAAGATCGTGATTGCCAGTAAAAAAATGTATCTTTATACCATTATCAACCATAATTGCTAACTTACCCAATACCCGCACACAACCCTGTGGAACAACATTACGCCACGCAAACCAAAAATCAAAAATATCACCAACTAAAACTAGTTCACTACAACTATCTTCAATTAAACAACGAAAATTATATAAAAACTTCCCCCTTCCAATTGGTTTTTTATCCAACAATCTTAATCCTAAATAGATCGGAATCACACACTCCAGAA
>CAMTOL010000133.1 GCA_947074135.1 uncultured Rikenellaceae bacterium | reverse complement strand
ATTCTGGAACTTTTTATTTTTAATTTTTAATTCTCAATTCTCAAATGCTTGATGTAGTTCTTGGTCTCCAATGGGGCGACGAGGGTAAAGGTAAAGTGGTGGACGTTCTTACTCCACGTTATAGTGTAATCGCACGTTTTCAAGGTGGTCCTAATGCTGGGCACTCGCTCCACTTCGACGATAAAAGTTTTGTACTCCATACAATCCCTAGCGGTATTTTTCGCGAAGAGGCTGTCAATGTAATTGGCGGTGGCGTGGTGATGGATCCAGTTATCTTTATGAAAGAGGTAAAAGGACTGCAAGAAGCTGGTATTGATGTGGTTAGTCGTGTGAAAATAGCTAAAAAAACGCACCTTATCCTCCCTACTCACCGTGCGCTCGATGCTCAGAGCGAGGCTGCTAAAGGCAAGGATAAAATTGGCTCAACACTCAAAGGTATTGGTCCTACATATATGGACAAAACAGGTCGTAACGGTCTGCGTGTTGGCGATATCCTAGCTCCAGACTTTTTGACTCGTTACGAAAAACTTAGAACCAAACACTTGGGTATTCTTGGTAATTTTGAGTTCGATTTTTCGAGCTACGAAAAAGAGTGGTTGGCTGCAATCGACGAACTTCGTGCTTTCGATATCGTTGAGTGCGAATATGTTGTGAACGATTATATCAAAAATGGTAAAAAAATATTGGCAGAAGGTGCGCAAGGTTCACTCCTAGACGTTGACTTTGGTAGCTACCCATTTGTAACATCATCTTCGACTGTTTGTGCAGGTGCTTGTACTGGTCTAGGTGTTTCGCCTAAAACTATTGGCGAGGTTTACGGTATCTTTAAGGCTTACTGTACTCGTGTTGGTAGCGGCCCATTCCCAACTGAACTTTTCGACGAAACGGGCGAAAAACTTTGCACAGTAGGTCGTGAATTTGGCTCTACAACAGGTCGTCGCCGTCGTTGCGGTTGGTTGGATATGGTGGCGTTGAACTACTCGGTGATGATTAATGGTGTAACGGAGCTTATTATGATGAAAGCCGACGTTATGAACGATTTCGAAGAGATTAAAGTTTGTACAGGATATATTATCAATGGTGTTGAAACTAATGAATTGCCATTTGAGTCAGGTGCAGATATCACTCCGGTTTACAAAACTTTCAAAGGTTGGAACTGCGATATCAACGACATTCGCCAATACGATAAATTCCCTGTTGAATTTAAAGAGTATGTTGAGTTTATCGAGGCTTCGACAGGTGTGCCTATTAAAATTGTAAGCGTTGGTTCTGACCGCGAACAAACAATCCTAAGATAGAAGGAAATTTTCTTAGTTTAGGCATATTTTTTGTTATAAATAATTCAACGTAAATTTGTCAACTATGATATAAGTAGGGATTGTATGAAGCTAAAACTAATCACCGATAAGAGTGCTGCTGGAGTGATGTTCTCGCTTACTTTATTGTCTTTGTTGCTTGTTGTGGTTATAGCTGCGGGACTTATTTTTAAGTCTATGCCAATACTCGAAGAACACTCACTATGGGAGTTAATCAGCTCCTCGAAATGGAAACCGGCTCGTGGAGAGTTCGGTTTTCTTCCGTTTATAGTAGGTACACTGTGGGTTACAGGTATTGCAATTCTATGGACATTGCCGGTAGCACTGCTTACTTCAATTTTTTTGACCGAAAATTCAAAAAGATGGGTTAAAAAGGCTGTATTTCCGATTCTCGATATCTTGGCTGGACTTCCAAGCGTTATTTATGGAGTGTGGGGTATAGTTGTTGTTGTGCCTTGGATTTCGGATTGGTTAGCACCAATGTTTGTTGAGTTTTCGACTGGCTACACACTGCTTACTGGTGGAATTGTGCTTGGGATTATGATACTTCCGTTGATGGTTAGTCTGTTCGTTGAACTATTTTCGGCAACTCCAATGGAGATGCGTGAGGCTTCACTTTCGCTAGGAGCCACACGTTGGCAGACCACAAAATTTGTACTTCTGCGCAAAAATTTTCCAGGTATTCTGGCGACTGTTATTCTTTCGATTTCGAGAGCTATGGGCGAAACTATTGCGGTGTTGATGGTTTGCGGAAACATTGTGCAAATTCCATCATCGCCTCTCGATGGAGGTTATCCGCTTCCAGCACTTATTGCTAATAATTATGGCGAGATGCTTAGTATTCCGATGTACGACAGCGCACTGATGTTCGCTGCTTTGATACTATTCGTTGTTGTAATGGTGTTTAATATCGTTTCGAGAGTTATACTACGTCGTATAGAAAACAAATATATTTAATAGTTGTGAAATTATACCTTATACTGCCTTGAGTGGCTTCTGTGATGCTCACATACCTTTAGTATGCTCCGCTTCTCGAATCTCATACGGTGTTGTCTAAGGCGCAATTTGACAACTTTTAACAAAGATTAATTTCTAATAATAACGGATCACTTGATCACTAAAAAAGATGAAAGCTAAATTTATAGAAGAAAAAGTAATGAAGGTGGTTATGGCTCTGACCACTGTTTTGCTATTTTTCTTTGTTGGCTCAATTATCTATACCATTATCAAAGAGGGTTGGCCTGCAATGAGCTGGTCGATGATTACCGATTTGCCTGGTGGTGGTTTCTATATAGGCAAAGAGGGCGGACTGCTCAATGCTATTGTTGGGTCATTAATGATTGTTGGTGCTTCGACAGTGTTGGGACTTTTGGTTAGTATTCCTGTGGTTTTCTACTTGAATGTTTACCTAACGCCTAAGTCTAAACTAGGCTATGCTTCTCGACTCGCTTTCGATGTGTTATTTGGAGTTCCTAGCATTGTTTATGGCGCCTTTGCCTTTACAATTATGATAGCATTAGGACTAAAGACATCGTTACTTGGTGGTATTATTGTTATTACGTTGCTCATTATTCCTATCTTTATTCGTTCGATGGACGAGGTGGCTCGGACTATGCCTCGCGATATACTTGCAGCTACTTTTTCGCTTGGAGCTACACGGCTCCAGAGTGTAAGAGTATTGGTTCGTCAGATACTTCCCGGTATTGCAACGGCGACTTTGCTTTCGATTGGTCGTGCCATTGGCGATGCGGCTGCAGTTATGTTTACGGCAGGTTATACCGATGCTATTCCAACCTCTTTGTCGCAACCAGCTGCAACACTACCGTTGGCTGTCTTTTTTCAGCTCTCAAGCCCAATTCCTGAGGTGCAGAGCCGAGCTTATGCGGCAGCTTTTATACTGACAGTTATAGTTTTGATACTTAGTATTGGCGGACGATTAATAACCAATCATTTTTCGAAAAACAGGATTAAATAATGGACGATATAAAGAAAGGGTTTTTCAGACCAAACCAAAAGTTTACGACAAAAGTGCGTGAGAGAGCCTCAATAGAGGTTAAAGACTTCAATGTGTCGATTGGTGGTAACCACATCCTCAAAGATTGTTCGCTCACTATCCCCGACAAACAGATAACCTGTATTATTGGTCCTTCTGGTTGTGGTAAATCGACTCTTTTGCGTAGTTTTAATCGTCTGCTCGATATGACGGAAGATGTTAAGATTAAGGGGCAATTACTAGTCGATGGCGAGGATATTTATGCTAGTGGGGTAGAGATTACGTCGGTTCGTCGCAAAATGGGTCTGCTTTCGCAACGTCCTTGTCCGCTACCAATGTCTATTTTCGATAATATTGCCTATGGTTGTCGCATTCACGGTATTAGAAATAAGAAAAAACTAAGGCTAGTAGTAGAGCATTACCTTAAAGCTGCTGGGCTATGGGACGAAGTTAAAGATAGACTA
Organism: uncultured Rikenellaceae bacterium; assembly: GCA_947074135.1. Classification (GTDB taxonomy): domain Bacteria; phylum Bacteroidota; class Bacteroidia; order Bacteroidales; family Rikenellaceae; genus Mucinivorans. The sequence goes on along the minus strand of CAMTOL010000133.1, from coordinate 2,806 downwards.
AACACTCCTGCGGCTCGTATGTCAATTGGACAACAACAGAGGTTATGTCTTGCTAGAGGACTAGCGGTTGAACCACAGTTTATACTTGCCGATGAAGCAACTTCAGCCCTTGACCCAATTTCGAGTAAAACAATAGAGGATTTATTCCTCAAACTTAAACAAGATTATTCAATCGTTATGGTTACTCATACACTACGTCAAGCATTGCGTATTGCTGATTATGTGGTGTTTATGTATCTTGGGGAGATAATAGAAGAGGGTCCTGCTGAACAGATTTTTAAAAATCCACAACACGAACTCACGAAAAAATACCTTTCAGGAGCATTCTCGTAATTAATTGTAGCAATAGAATTTCAAAACATCTAGAGTTCATCATATTGAGAGGATTACAAACAAGGATTAAGAGAATTTATAATTAAGATTATTCTCATTTTCTCATCGCTATATTGAACAGAAAATGGGAATTTAGTGTTATATTTGCACTGTTTTATGGAAATAAAATTAAATTTAAGATAGATTATTAAACTATGCCATTATGGTTGTGTTTGATACAAAAAAGTATGCATAACTACAATTTAACACATTTAAAAGAGCTTGAAGCCGAATCTATTTACGTGCTTCGTGAGGTTGCGGCACAGTTCGAACGCCCAATGTTACTGTTTTCGGGTGGTAAAGACTCAATAGTGATGACACATTTGGCTTACAAAGCGTTCTACCCTTCAAAGATACCATTTCCGCTACTTCATATCGATACTGGGCACAATTTTAGAGAAACAATTGAGTATCGTGACGCTATGGTCGAAAAGCTTGGAGCACAGCTAATTGTAGGTTCTGTTCAGGAGAGCATTGATACAGGTAGAGTGGTTGAGGAGAGAGGTTTTAATGCTTCGCGTAACAAACTTCAAACCGTTACGTTGCTCGATACATTAGAGAAATACAAGGTCGATTGCGCTATGGGTGGAGCTCGTCGTGACGAGGAGAAGGCAAGAGCTAAGGAGCGTTTTTTTTCGCATCGTGATGAGTTTGGACAGTGGGATCCGAAGAATCAACGACCAGAGCTGTGGAACATATTTAATGGTCGTAAAAACCCTGGTGAGCATTTTCGAGCTTTCCCGATTTCGAACTGGACTGAAATGGACGTTTGGCAATATATTCTGCTCGAAAATATCGAAATGCCTTCGATTTATTACACCCACGAACGTGATGTTTTCTGGCGTGACGGTCAGTGGTTGGCAGCCGAAGAGTGTATGACGCTCAAACCAACCGAAACGGTTGAACGTAAGCGAGTTCGCTGTCGTACAATTGGCGATATTTCGTGTACTGGACTGACACTTAGTGAGGCTAATACGTTGGAAGAGATTATTGATGAGATAGCTGCAAGTCGAGTTACAGAACGTGGCAGTAGAGCTGATGATAAGCGAAGCGAAGCGGCAATGGAAGACAGAAAAAAAGAGGGCTATTTCTAGACATAAAAGCCCTGAAATTTACGCTTATGCGGCACATCGAACAGAACCTGGTCAGTCTATACCGTTAGTATACTCCTTTCCCAGAACCTGCACGATGCACCAACTAAGTATAAATTTGACAACTTTTATAAGAATAGTATTTTTAATTTATAATTTTCTAAAGGTGAAATTTGCAATTATAGGATATGGAAAGATGGGTCGTGAAATCCATCGAATTATAGAGAGCCGTGGTGGTGAAGTGGTGCTTATTATCGACAAAGATAATGCCGAAGATATGAGTGTCCAAAACTTACAAAAAGTCGATGTGGCTATCGAATTTTCGACTCCCGATACAGCTTACAGTAATATAGTAAAGTGCCTCGAGGCTGGAGTCCCGATGGTTTGCGGTACAACTGCTTGGTTGGAGCGTTTGAGCGAAGTGGAAGAGTTATGCAAAGCAAAAAATGGCAAATTTTTCTACGCTTCGAATTATAGCATCGGAGTAAACCTTTTTTTTAAAATCAATGCAGAGTTGGCGAAACTTATGCAACCATTTGAACAATATGATGTTACAGTCGAGGAGGTACACCATACTCAGAAGAAAGATGCACCTAGTGGGACTGCAATTACCATTGCCGAGGGTATTCTAGAGGGTATTTCTAGAAAACAGGAGTGGGTGTTGGGTGATACTTGCGATGCAGGCAAACTTGGTGTTGCAGCGATTCGTCGCTCAATTGTGCCTGGAACTCACACCGTTACTTGGGAGAGTGAAGTCGATACAATAGAGATTCAACACACTGCAAAAAGTCGTGCTGGGTTTGCACTTGGGGCTGTTGTAGCTGCTGAGTTTTTGGTAAAACAACCTTCTGGAATCTACTCTATGAACGATTTGTTGTAGCCCATTGATATTGATAGAGAAGATAAAAGCAATAAACCTAAACTAAAGATAATGAACGCTATTAAGAAAATTTGGAGTAATAAAAAAGTGCGATTTGGAGTTGTTGCAACCATTTATGTGCTTTGGTTTGTGGTGTGGACTGAAAATCTCTGGTGGCTACTTGGTCTGCCATTTATTTACGACTACTATTTTACACGTTATATCGATAAAATCTATCTCAACAAGTATCGAACTTTCAAAACGAAGTACAAACCGGCAAAGATTGTTTTGGAGTGGATAGAAGCGTTGTTGTTTGCGGTTGTAGTGGTGGTTCCGTTTAAACTTTCTATATTCGGTATTCACGTTATTGCGTCTAGCTCTATGGATCATACCCAGCTGGTTGGCGACTATCTGCTGGTTGATCTTTTGGCATATGGCCCTAACATGCCGGTGCTGCCTCTTTTGTTCCCTTTTTTTCACACCC
>CAMTOL010000132.1 GCA_947074135.1 uncultured Rikenellaceae bacterium | reverse complement strand
ACGAAACCATTGTGAAAAAATTTAGTGATAAGGTAGACAATAGGGAGGAATGGTTTAATGAACTATCAAACAGAAACCATAAATCAGTGAGAATAGCGACTATGACAATTAAACATTAAGTGTATAAGAAAAATTATCCTGTCGATTTCGTTGCCCTTGAAATCGAAAATCGATTTGTGGTTGGTTATGGATTAGATTTTGCAGGACTTGGGAGAAATATTAATGGAATCTATGCAGTTACCTCTCGTTGAGGATTTTTATACTCTCCAAGGTGAGGGTAGATATACGGGCCAGGCAGCCTATTTTATTCGCGTAGGTGGTTGCGACGTTGGGTGTAAATGGTGTGATGCTAAATTTTCGTGGAACTCAGCACACCATAAAATGACCTCTGTTGATGAGATTGTTGAACGTGCTACCTCTTATGCAGCTCGAAATATCGTTATAACGGGTGGCGAACCTACACTTTACGACCTTAGCGAATTGACCGAAAAATTACACGATAAGGGTATGAGGGTCTTTATCGAAACTAGCGGAACTAATGCGCTAGTGGGGCACTTCGACTGGGTCTGTTTGTCGCCAAAATCACAACAACCACCAATTAAAGAGGCGTATGGTAGGGCGAGTGAACTAAAAGTGATAATCAGTAAAGTCGAAGATATTGAGTTTGCCGAGAGATGCGCTGCTAAAGTTTCGCAAGATTGTCTTTTATATATGCAAAGCGAATGGAGTGTTAGAAAAGAGATGATGCCTATTATTATAGACTATGTAATGGCGAACCCTAAATGGCGAGTTTCGTTGCAGTCGCACAAATATATGGGAATACCATAGGTAATTGACAATTGATAGTTGACAATGGTGATATAACTAACGAAGTTATAATAATCTGTTGGTATTTGCGTTTGAAATTATTATAGGAATTTTTTATTATTGTATTTTTTGCTACTATTTAAAAAGATATGAAAAAGTTTATCGCTGTTTTATTTACATTTGCTGCTCTTGGACTCACTGCTGTGGCTCAAGACAATAACGACCAAAAATGGGAACAAGCCAACACTGCTTTTGCCGAAGGAGACTACACTCAAGCCATTGGTGACTATCAATCAATCCTATTGACAGGAAACCACAGTTGGGAGTTGTACTACAATCTAGGCTCTGCCTACTTCAAAAACAGTGAATTTGGTAAGGCTATCCTTAACTTCGAACGCGCTGCTAGACTCAATCCCAAAAACGAAGATATAGAGCATAACTTAGCAGTTGCGCGTGCGCATATTGTGGATAAAATTGATGCCGTTCCGAGCTTTTTCTTGGTCGAGTGGTTGGCCGCTGTTCGTGATTCGATAACCTCGAACGGTTGGACGATTCTTATGATAGTATTCATTGCGCTGGCTTCTGCATTCTTTATTTTGTGGCGACTAAAACGCAGCAAAGGAGCTATGTCGCTTTCAATTGTAATGATTTGTATTGCAGCTCTTATGTTGCTCTTTGCCCATAGTGCATACTCTAATGTGAATTCAAGCGACGAGGCTGTAATTCTCAATACAGCTTCCGTTGTACGTTCATCGCCTGATACAAAGGGCAAAGAGCTATTTGTGTTGCACGAAGGCACTAAAGTAGAGTTGCTCGACAAAATTGGCAATTACAATGAAATTCGCATAGCTTCGGGCAATAAAGGTTGGGTACTTAGTTCAGATATCGAGCAGATTTAGATTAAGAACGATAATATTATTATGAACAGAGATACAGATTTCTTGGTTATTGGTAGTGGACTAGCTGCACTGAGCTATGCTCTGCAAGTAGCCGACGTAGGTCGAGTGATAATTGTTACGAAAAGCTCAATCGATAATGCTAATACTAGGTATGCTCAAGGTGGTATTGCTGCTGTAGTTGGTGGCAAAGAGGAGCAGATGGAGAGTCATATCGAAGATACGATGGTGTGTGGTTCGCAACAGAGTGATAGAGATGTCGTGGAGATGGTAGTGCGAGGAGCTACCAATGCTATCTTTAATTTGTCAGAATGGGGCGTTAGGTTTGATATGGCAGAGTGTGGCGAAGAGTATAAATTAGCTCGTGAGGGTGGGCATAGTGAACACAGAATCCTACATCATAAAGATTTGACGGGATTTGAAATAGAACATCGTTTGGTGGAACAGGTTCGTAAACACCCAAATATAGAGGTGCTGGAGCATCATTTTGCGGTAGATTTACTTACTCAGCACCATTTAGGTAAATTGGTTAAACGCTCACTGCCCGGAACTGAGTGTTATGGGGCTTACGTGCTTGATATTGTAAATAAAAGAGTCTTTACACTTCGAGCAAAACGAACTATTGTGGCAACTGGAGGTATCGGAAATGTTTACCATACTACCACTAATCCTTCGATTGCTACTGGCGATGGTGTTGCTATGGTTCATCGTGCCAAGGGACATATTGTCGATATGGAGTTTGTGCAATTTCATCCAACGGCGCTCTATAATCCAGGCGAAAGACCGTCGTTTCTGATTTCCGAAGCTGTTCGTGGATTTGGTGCGGTGTTACGTACTCAACGAGGAGAAGAGTTTATGGAGAAGTATCACCCTATGGGGTCACTAGCTCCTCGCGATGTGGTGGCTCGTTCGATTGATAATGAACTAAAAATCAGCGGTGAAGAGTATGTTTATCTCGACATTACTCACAAACCTGCCAAAGAGATTATTGCGCACTTCCCAAATATCTATGAAAAATGCTTGACTGTTGGCATAGATATTACCAAAGATATGATTCCAGTCCAACCTGCTGCCCACTATTTATGCGGTGGAGTTTGGGTCGATAAAAATTCGAGAAGTTCGATAGAACAATTATATGCTATTGGTGAGGTTGCGAGAACTGGTTTGCATGGTGCTAATCGTTTGGCTAGTAACTCATTGCTCGAAGCTGTTGTTTTTGCTTCAGCAGCTGCTCGGCACTCGGTTATTGGACTCGATAGTGAGGTTCTTCCTGAGATTCCTGATTGGGATTTTAGGGGAACTACAAATACAGAGGAGATGGTGCTGATTACCCAGTCAATCAAGGAGATGCAACAGTTTATGAGTTATTATGTCGGCATTGTACGCTCTAATATTCGTCTAGAAAGGGCTTTGCAACGCTTGCAAATTATTTATGAGGAAACGGAACATCTGTATAGACGCAATACAATTTCGGTGCCGCTGTGTGAGCTGCGCAATATGGTTGAGGTTAGCTATTTAGTAATCAAACAGGCTATGGCTCAAAAACATAGCATAGGTTTGCACTATTCTATTGATTTGCAATAGGGGATCTGATGTTTGTGTGAGTTGTAATGAGAAATGTCATTTTGTTTGCTTGCTAGGCTGGTAATAAATATAGACTTATTAACAGAAATAAGGTAGAGTTTTCTCTACCTTATTTTTTTTAGAAGTAAGAAGAAATTTAGGCTTAGTTTCTTTTTGTAGTTCCAATAATTATAGAGTTTGTTATGATTATTTTACCTCCCATATGCGATATTACAAAAAAAAAGGAGCGTCTATAAGAAATTTGTGTACTTTTACGTTCAAATACCTAGTATATATTAGCATAAACGTATGATATTATGAGTTCATTGTTGCGTTAGCTTCAATTTAATTTATAGCTATTCTAATTGCGTTGTGGAATATTGTTTGTGCTAATGTTTATTAGATGTTTAGAAGATTGTAACTATGTTTCTTTAATTTTTATAGATTTTTTATGGCAAGTGTAAAATTAAGATTAAGAGCTGGTAATACTGCGGACAAGCAGCAGACCCTCGTTTTTCAGATTATTCACAATCGAAAAAAAAGAACAGAAGCAACAGGTATTAAGATGTTTTTTGACGATTTTGATACGATTAAAGAGCAAATCTTAACAACTGGAACTAGTAAGTTTACTAGTGGTGAGATTAGGGCTATGTATAGAAGAATTTCTATACGTCACAAGGAACTTTTGTCGGTAGTACATAAGCTGGAAAGCGGATGGAGTGATTACAGTATTGACGACATTATGATGAACTCCGATAATAGATTTCACAAGTATTTATTACAGCACATCAAAGAACAAATAAGAATCACTCAGCTTAAAGAGAGATATGGTACCTCTGCTGCATATAAGAGTACTTTGTCTTCACTTGACAGATTTCTTAAGGGTAAAGATGTGACAATTTCATCGATTAATAAGAAGTTTGTGAAATCTTATTATGATTACCTTCAAGAGCGAGGAATTACTCAAAATACTATCTCTTATTATTTGCGTAACTTGAGAACGTTGTATAATATGGCCAATGACGAAGATAGTATTGATATAAATGAATATCCATTTAGGAAAATTAAAGTTAGTCCTCAAAAGACAACCAAAAGAGCTCTTTCTCAAGATGAATTGTTAAGGGTATTAAAATGGGAGTTTAATGCTCGTGAGAGTCATCTTGCTTTGGCTCGAGATGTTTTTTTGTTTAGCTTTTATACTAGAGGTATGTCCTTTGTTGATATTGTTTTTCTTAAAAAGAGCAATATTTCGGGGATACACATTACGTACAAAAGGAAGAAGAGTAAGCAGCTACTTCATATTTCGATAACTCCTCAGCTACAAGAGTTAATAGATAGATACTCAAATGATAGCGAATATATACTTCCTATTTTAGATAATAAATCTTCCAAGTTATTATATACTCAATATAAGTTGGCTTTTAATAGAATTAATAGGAGTCTTAAGATATTAGGTGAGCGATTAAGTATTTCTAGTAAGTTGACTTCTTATTGTGCGCGTCACAGTTGGGCAACCCGGGCTAAGGAGTTAGGAACTCCAGTTGGGATTATTAGTGAGGGTCTTGGTCATACATCTGAGCATATCACAAATATATACTTAAAAGAGCTTGATTATAGTGTGATTGATAAGATAAATGCAAAGATTGTAAAGTTGTGATAATGTAATATTGTTTTTGTTGTTGTGAGGTTCGTTAGGAGAATTATTTTGGGAGATATATAGAAGATTTCCGGGAAATTGTTTGGTAGAATTAATAGAAAATTTCCGTGAAATTATTGAAAATTGTCGAGATTTTGCGCCAAGGTACCGATATTCGGGAGATTGTGGAGTTCGAACCAAGCTATGGGCAGAATGCAGTCTTCTACCTAGGTAAAGCCGATGCCGATAACTTCTTCAAAGGCGATGGCTGGATTGACGACCCTAGTTGGACAGCAGCGTCGCCACTTAACTTAGAGATGCCAATTCACGAGTTTAAGGTACTTGCGAATGTGAAGATTACAGCGCCTAATAGCGATAAGATTAAGTTCTCGCCAAGTAGCGTTGGTATCGATGCTTGGGTTAATAAGACTGGTGCGGATATGACTGCTGCGGAGCGTGAGATATTTATTCCTGCTGGTACTTTGGTTAAGATTTATGGTTATATTTCGACTGCTGGAGCGTTCCAGTTGGATTGGAAGGTTGAGAGAGTTGATGATGGTGCGTATTATGTTGTTACAGTGGATAATATGGGTAAGCGTGCGTCGTTTGTTGCCGAGCAGAATTTCATCACTGGTGTTAACGATGCGCTAGGTTTGACTCGTGTTGTGGGCGATGGTGTGCTAGATATCTCGCGCGTGGAGAGTGCAGGTATAGTTGACACGAAAGCGAATACCACCGTTCTTGCGCAGACCAATCCAGGTCACACCGAACACGACCTAGGCTATAAATGTGACCGCTTATTAACCCTAGACAAAAACAAGGAGCTGACCTACTACTATGTCACTCAGACAGGTTTCGGTTACTCTTTAGGTACAGTTAAGATGGCAAAGATTCGCCCAGATGAGGGACAACCAACCACCGAGAAGGATTGGGGATATTATATCCCATCGGGCAATGCTACGTTTGATAATAAATACACCACCCAAATCGGCAATGAAGTAGTATTTATGATAGGTAAAGCAGAGGGACTTGAAATAACAAATTACGTTATTGGTAGTACCATTACTGATGTTATCTGGAATAACTGGACAACAGGTCGTTACTCTTGGGCTACAAGGTTGGAAAATTGCACAAATTCTGATAATACTCCTGGTACTGAGAATCCTATTGTTCATTAACGCAATGCATCAACCTATGGTTGGCCAAATAACAATGGACTCTATCCAATGGAGAACAAGCCATACTCTCACTTTGCATACAATGGAAACGAGGATGCTTGTGCTTATGTATTCCCCAAAGGGTATTGGAGAGGTCCTAGTGAAGCAGAAGTTAGGTCTTGGGCAACAGATTATATATATCCACATATTCAATCTTATGCACAAGGGATTGCTGTAAAGTTTGGTTCTAATCCCGTAGAGTATATTGATGCTCCTTATTATATCTCATCTACTGGAGCTTATGCCCAGAGTGCTAGTCGTGGAACTAAGTCAGTTATGTTAGGTTCGTTTTATTATGCATATAGAATTCCTGGTTCTGACTCAAATCTTGCGTCATACCCAATCTCTTACCCAGGAACAGCTACTAATTCGGCTCCTTTAGCAAATATTGCTACAACTGGATTTTCTTCACGTCCTGTATCGGCGGTGTTCTGTATTCGTGACTAATAAATGCTAAGTGTCATTGCGGGGTAGAGCCCGCAA
>CAMTOL010000131.1 GCA_947074135.1 uncultured Rikenellaceae bacterium | reverse complement strand
GTCGAAGAAGAAATAGCAGAACTTACGCACTGTTGAAAGGTAGGTCGTATTACTTCACGCACATACACGTTTTCAGCTCTCGTAACACCAAACTTTCTTTCAAGAGTTGAGATTTGTGCATCATTAAGGATACTGTTTGGGTTAATACCCTCACCGAGTCCCTTGTTGTTAAGATGTTCCATCAGGTGGTGCGCACCTGTCGAAAAGGTACGTGCTAATGCGCTTAATCTTATTTTCTTCTGTTCAGACATTCTTTTCTTTGAAATTAAAAATTAAAAATTAGAAATTCTCAATTTTACTGTTTACTCTTATTTTGTTTTGGTTATTATTATACTGCCAACCAGTGCAGTATTGTGTATGTTTGATAATCTACTCTTCAAATTCGGAGCGAAGTACACGCATAACCTCTTCGACAGTTTCGACTTCGAGGTCAGCTCTGTTAGCAAGTTCAGCTACGTCTTGTGCTAGAACTGAACGAGCAGTGTCGTATCCAACTTTTATAAGAGATTCAAGAATCCAGTTTTCGATTTCGTCTTCGAACTCTCTCAAATCAACATCATCTTCAACCTCGGCAGCAGCGCCTTCGCGATATACATCGATATCATAGCCTGTCAACATACTTGCCAAGCGGATATTTAAGCCACCTTTACCAATTGCGAGTGAAATTTCGGTTGGTTTGAGGTGAACTTCAGCTGTTTTAGCCTCTTCGTTAAGCACTACTGACGATACTTTTGCAGGGTTGAGTGCACGTTGTATAAGAAGTTGAACGTTTGCAGTGTAGTTAACGATGTCGATATTTTCGCCACGCAACTCTTTGACAATAGTGTAGATACGTGAACCTTTAACACCTACGCAAGCTCCAACAGGATCGATGCGTTCGTCATAGCTTTCTACTGCAACTTTAGCTCTCTCTCCAGCGATGCGAACAATCTTTTTAATCGTAATTACGCCATCAAAAATTTCAGGAACCTCCATTTCGAACAGACGTTCCAAGAAATCGGGAGCTGTACGAGAAAGGAAAATCTTAGGGGTTCCGTTAATCATCTCTACACGATTAACGATAGCACGAACTGTTTCGCCTTTACGGAAGAAGTCGCTAGGAATTTGGTCTTGTTTGAGTAGTATTAGTTCGTTGTCTTCGTCGTCAAGAACCAACATTTCGCGTTTCCAAACTTGGTAAACTTCACCAGTAATCAACTCGCCGATGCGAGCCGAGTATTTAGCAAATAGGTTAGCTTTTTCGATGTCCATAATTCTCGAAGCGAGGTTTTGGCGAATCGAAAGCACAGCCCTACGACCAAACGAGCTCATTGGCATCAATTCCGAAACCTCTTCGTCGATTTCGTAACTTTCGTCCAATTTTTTAGCATCGCTTACCGAGATTTGGATATTGTCGTCCAACACATCGCCATCTTCCATAACGATTCTGCGACGCCAAATTTCAAGGTCACCCTTTTCGATATTTACGATGATGTCGTAGTTCTCGTCAGTACCATAGGTTTTTTGAAGCATCGAACGAAAAACATCTTCTAGTACTCCCATCATTGTAGGGCGGTCGATGTTTTTTAGCTCTTTGAACTCTGCAAAGTTGCTTACCAAATTTATAGTTTCCATACTTTTCAATTGATAATTGACAATTGGCAATTGACAATTAATTGGTTTTATAATAATAATTAATATTTACTTGATAGTAAGCGTTTCGCACACGCTTTTTATTTCGTTTAGGTCGATTTTTTCGTGTTTCTCGACCAACTCTTTTCGTTTTTTACCTTCAACTGCTACTTTTTCTTCGTAAAATAGTGTTACGGAGCTCTCGTCGGCAGCTTCGAGATCGGCATTTCGTTTACGACCATCTTTGCAAATTACATCAACACGTTTACCTACGCACTTTTTGAATTGGCGAAAAACTTTTAATGGATTTCCAATACCTGCTGATGAAACTATTAACGAAAAATCTTCTTCTCCACTAGCCTCAAGCTCCCCGTCAATTGCTTTACTTATTCTCACACACTCATCAATACTTACTCTTGAGTCCGAGTCGATAGTTAGCTCTATATCTCCTGCCACCGATACAGTTAAATCTACAATAAAGAGTTCTCCATCTCCTAGTATTCTCTCTGCAATTTCTTTTATTTTAGATTTTTCTATCATTGTTTTGCTCTGTTATTTGCAATTTGGGCAGTGTATTGTTCTTGAAATTAATAGTGGAATCTCTCGAAGATTGCTCTTTAGTAGGCTCCTTAGTGTATGTAACTGAAAAGAGGGCTAACCGCCCTCCTCCCTTTTTTCGCTCTTTTGCCCTGCAAAGGTAGCAATAATATGATAATAAAACAAATAAAAAAGTGTTATTTTTTTATTTGTCAACACTTAATGCCCTATTTTTCATCTCCCAGCAACGAGTTGTTGCTCGTTTTGCAAGTTCGACTTCGTGAGTAGAGTAGATAACGATTTTATTCATCTCTGAGGCTAGTTCCCAAAGTAGTCTAATAATCATCTCTCTGTTTTCGGGGTCGAGGAATGCAGTTGGTTCGTCGAGCAGTAGCAGTGGAGTAGTTTGGGCAAGGGCTCTAGCTAACATAACTCGTTGACGTTGTCCATCGCTAAGTGTATCGATTGTACGGTTGGCAAAAGCTGTTGTATTGGTGCGCTCCATTGCCTGCTCCACAATATTTTGGTCTTCCACCGACAGTTTGCCAGCCCAACCGCTATAAGGGACGCGTCCGAGTGCAATTATTTGTTTGGCAGTAGTATAGGCAATGCCGATATTTTCGGTTGTCACCATACTAATCATTTGCGCTCGTTTTTCGACAGCCATTTTGCCAATCTCCTCGCCATCGAGAGTCACTAGTCCGCTGCGAAGTTTTACAAGCGAAGCAATAGAACGAAGTAGTGTACTTTTTCCTGCTCCGTTGCTCCCAATTAGAGCAATAGCTTCGCCGCTCTTTGCGCTAACATTGATGTCAGAGCAGAGAGCCTCGCCTCCTTTGTATCCTATCGTAACGTTATTTAATTTTAGTTCCATTATTTCAGTGATCACTTAAACTACATAATTTTGTTGCGGCGTGAACGAATAACAACCATTATTACCACTGGAATACCAACTAACGATGTTATTGTGTTAATAGGCAGCACTATATCGCTGCCGGGAACTCCCGCAACAATATCGCATAACAACATTATAGCCGCACCTATCAACATCGACCCAACAACCAACGGACGGTGGGCTGAAGTGCGAAGCGTCATTCTGGCAATGTGTGGAACGGCAATACCAATAAATGCGATAGGACCACAAAATGCTGTAATTGTACCTGCTAGTAGTGAGGTGGCTACAAAAAGTGCAATTCGTGTTTGTTGAATTTTGATGCCGAGTGTTCTAGCATAGTTCTCGCCGAGTAGCATAGCATCGAGCGGTTTGATATATAATATAGTAATCCCAATTCCCACCACAATTGCAATGGTCATTATTCCAATTTGGGTGTACGAAACCCCACCAAGTGATCCCATAGCCCACACAACAAATCCCTTCAATGCACTCTCCGAAGAGAAGTACTGCATCACGTCGACAAACGCTGCTGCCGCCGACGAGAGCATCATACCTAGTATTAAGACCGCCATAATATCACGCAGTCTGACCGAAATTGCTAATACTATAAACATTACGGCAGAGGCTCCGAAGAATGCAGAGAGTGCTACCCCCATATCCGAAGCAAAGGTAGCTCCAAGTAGTGGTGCGCCAAGCAGAAATAGTGCAACACCAAGACTAGCTCCCGAACTAACACCTAGTACATAAGGACCAGCAAGTGGGTTGCGGAATAGAGTCTGCATAATGAGTCCGCTAAGCGAGAGTGCCACTCCGCAAAGTAGTGCAACTATTGCTTTTGGCAGTCGATAGTTTAGTACAAGCTGTTTTGCAACACCATCTGTTTCGCTAAAGGCATCGCTTATCGATATGCTTAACGAGCCAAGCATTAGATCTGCTATGAAGAGCAAAACGACAAGTGTTATTAATATTGTAAATCTGAGTTTCATATATTTGTTGCTCTATTTATTTGTAGTTTAATCCAAATAAATAGAGTCTTTCTGAAGTCGTTTTCTTCTATTTTATCTCTTTGTAGTAATAGAGATTATGTTCGGTGAATAGTTCAGGATAGAGTATTGAAGCGATGTCATTGAGTGCTATATCTGGACGTATAACCCCACTCTCCCAGAAATCGCTACCTCCGTCTTTCCCTCCGCGTGCGGTGTTGTTGTAAACAGCAATTTTAATATTGTTAAGTAGAGCGTTGTTTGCTGCTAAGTCTTTTTTTGTATTGATATTAGCTGCTGGATTGAGCCATACATCTGATTTTTGCAGTAGTGTGTATGCTACCTCCATCGATGTTGCACGTGAGATGTTATTTTTAACTCCTTTTGCAACGTAGTCGCCTCCAGCGTCGTTGATTAGCTCTACTATGTAAGAGTTGTCGCCAGGAAGATACCAAACATCTTTATAGGGAGAGTTTAGCATTACCGTTGGACGTTTTGCGTTGTTTTGAGCGAGATACTCCTTGATTCTAGTTTTAGTTAAGTTGTAGTTAGTTTCGACATCTTCAAAAATCTCAATTGCTTGGTCAAGTTTTCCGCTAAAAATTCCAAATGCAACAAGCCATTCTGCTTTTGCAAGTGGTGAGTTTTCTAAATAGTCGGCAATATAGACAACGGGTATTGATAGTGATATGAGTTTTTGGCGCGATGAAGAGTTTTCGCCCGAAAGCTCGTAAGTTGTCAGTATATTAGGTTTTAGCCCTACGATTGTTTCGTAGTGCAGATTGTTGTCGTAGCCGACATCTGGAAGATTTTGCAACGCCTTGCTGCTAATGTATTGAGGACCTGAGACCCCAACGATATTACCTCCCAATTCAAGTGCTTCGAAAAAGGCACTGTGCGAACTCGACATTGTAATTATTCGCTCAGGAGTTTCGCCCACAAAAGGGTAGTTATATGTTATGCCCGATGCTCCCTGCCAAGGGTTTTTAACGCTTACAATGGTAGTGTCACCACTAGAGAGCACCACAAAGTGAGTTGCATAGCGAGGTTTATAGATTGTGTCGTAACACCCTTCGTTATTAGTTTTTGTTCCGATATTTCCGCCGCAGCTTGCCAAAACAAAAACAGTAAAAGTTGCAAAAAATATTTTACTAAATGTCATAAAAAAAATGTCTATTATCTTCATCTTTGAGCCTCAAAGATAGACAAAAAATGGCACGTTAATTGTAAAAATCCCAAATAGGTATTTAACATATAATTAACAAAACTCTTCAAACTATGAAATTCACTCTACCGCCTTTACCTTACTCTTTAGATGCTCTTGTCCCGTATATTAGTAAGCAGACTTTAGAATATCACTGGGGAAAGCACCATAACGCTTATGTTAATAACTTAAATCGACTCATTGAGGGGACTGAATTTGAGAAGTATTCGACTCTAGAAGATATTATACTTCGCAGCGATGGGGCGATTTACAACAATGCAGCTCAGGCGTGGAATCATCATTTCTATTTTGAGCAGTTCTCGCCCAAAGCTAAGCATATGCCTAGCGGCGAGTTGATGGACTATCTTATTCGTGATTTTGGTTCATACTCTGAGTTTGAGGAGAGTTTTTCGAAGATGGCAAGTGCGTTTTTCGGGTCAGGTTGGGTGTGGTTGGTTTGTGACGAGAGTGGAAAGTTGTCGATTGAGGCTACTCAAAATGCTAAGAATCCAGCTACCGAAGATGGACTCAGACCGTTACTTACTATTGACGTGTGGGAACACGCCTACTATCTAGATTATCAAAATCTTCGTTCAGATTATATCAAAGCTTTCTTTAAGGTTCTTGATTGGAGCGTTATCGAGCGACGATTCTAGTCGTATTATAGTGACCAAGTGATTTGTGAATATGTAATTAGTGTATAAAACAGAAAAGGCGCAAAGTGATCTCTACACTTGCGCCTTTTTTGTATGTTAATTAGTTGTAGTGCCTACTTCTGAGCGATATCAGCTGGATCGCGCATAATCATACTCTTGTCGATACGAAGAGTAGTATTGCCGTCAACTTCGATAAGAACAGTTGTCTCTTCAATCTCTTTGATACGACCATAAATACCGCCAGCAGTGATAATTTTAGAACCTTTTTCCAAGTTTTTGCGGAAATTGTTCAACTCCTTTTGGCGTTTTTGTTGTGGGCGAATCATCAAGAAGTACATTACTACGAAGATAAGAACCATCATAATAATAAAAGTGAAGTCCATACCACCTTGTTGTTGTCCTGTTGCAGCATCACCTGCTTGAAGTAGGATTGTGTTTAGTGTCATTTGTTTAATTTATTTTTTTAAAGTAATTTCTTTAGTTTTTACTCCACTTCGACATCGAACATTATCTTAACGTTCGATTGGTCGGCAAACTGAATGTCAAAATATTTCAGTTGGAAACCATAGCGCCCTTTTGAATTATAGGTAAAGTTAATAACTTCCTCCTGCTTTTGCATTATAGGTTTTGTATCGTAACTCGTTGTTGCGCAACCACAACTTGTCTTTATGTTCACAATAACAAGTGGATTGTCGGTTTTATTTCTGATTGTAAAACGATTTGTTATTATGTTTCCTTCGATAACCCTCCCTAAATGTATGTTGTCCATTACACACACTTCTTTTATAGTTAGCTCA
>CAMTOL010000130.1 GCA_947074135.1 uncultured Rikenellaceae bacterium | reverse complement strand
TCATGTAGCCATAAAAGAAGATGGATGCACGGTATAATTGCTAAAACAGAGAATGTAGATAAGCATTATATGATTTCAGTTATTGATACTGGCACTAAAGAGGGTGCTGGACTTGCAGTTCAGTATTCGGTAACTGACTATCCTTTTATTATTGTTGTTAATAATTATGGCGATCCTATTGATAAGATTGATAGAGCGTTGTCAAAAGAGGATTTCGAAGCTCGATTAACGGCAATTCGACTTTCAAGCGATAGAGAGTCAATTGGAAAACTAAACCAAATCTATACAATTGCAACATCTCCTAGTCTTGCTTCTAAAGAGGCTTTCGAGAAGATTGTAAACGATTATCTTCTAACCCAAAATCTTGAACACCTACTTTCTAATACACATTGGGATATTTTTGCTTCGTCAGTAATTACTCAATATAATAATGGGGCGTATAAGTTTCTTCTAAAACATCAGGCTCAGTTTCAAGAACCTGAAGATGCTAAGAATCGAATTTGTGAGATAGTTTACGATACTATTATACCCTATATTATTGGTATTGAAGAGCTTAGAAAGAGCGAGGAACTTTTCTCTGTTTTGGAGCAAGATTCTGCCACAATTGCAGTTGTTCCATCGATAGAGAGATTGATTGAGCTAGCTCGTTTGAGAGTTAAAGGCTACGAAGCTGATTATGTTAGACTTCTTGGCGATGTTGTTAGTGAGATTGACGAAAATTATGAGTATCCACTTATTATGTCGCTCGATTTTGTTGCAGACTCAGTTGACAATATAGATAAATCAACAAAAAGTGCAGCCCGAAAGCTAGTAGAAAAACTTAGACAAAAGAGTCTTTCTTCTGCAAAAATGTTACTTATTGAAGCACTTTTAGCTAAATTTTCGTAAATTTGTGCTTCGGAAGATAAATACGTAAAACTAAAATCATATTACACTCACAAAATTATGACTATCTCATACAGTTGGCTCAAAGATTACATTAAAACAGATATTTCAGCCCAAGAGGCGGCTGAATTGCTTACTTCGGCAGGACTTGAAATTGAAAGTATTGAAACAGTAGAGGCTATTCGTGGTGGACTTGCTGGATTAGTTGTTGGCAAGGTAATCTCTTGCGAGAAGCATCCAGATGCCGATAAACTCAGAGTTACGACAGTTGATGTTGGAGGAGAAACTCCATTGCAAATTGTTTGTGGAGCGCCTAATGTAGCTGCTGGTCAAACTGTTGTGGTTGCTACTGTTGGGGCTAAATTATACCCATCTGGAGCAGAAGAACCTTTTGCTATTAAAAAATCGAAAATCAGAGGTATTGAGTCATTGGGTATGATTTGTGCAGAAGATGAGATTGGAGTGGGTGAGTCGCACGACGGTATTATTGTGCTGGAAGATAAGTTTGAAGCAGGAACTGAAGCAGCAACAGTATTTAATCTTGAAGCTGAAACAATATTTGAAGTAGGTCTTACCCCAAACCGGGTTGATGCAGCTTCGCACTATGGCGTAGCCCGTGACTTAGCAGCTTCGTTAACGCTTAAAAATGAAGTTGAGGTAAAAGCTATACTTCCTTCAGTATCAGAGTTCAAAGAGGGTAGTGACAAGGTTGAGGTAAGGGTGGAAAACAGTGAAGCTGCTCCTCGATATATGGGCGTTGTGATGCGCGACATCAAAGTTGCTCTATCTCCAGAATGGTTGCAAAAATATCTTCGTGCAATTGGTATTAACCCTAAAAATAACGTTGTCGATATAACAAACTTTATTCTTCACGAGTGCGGTCAGCCACTTCACGCCTTTGATTTGGCAAAAGTTAAAGATGAAACAATTGTTGTTCGTACAGCTAAGGAGGGCACAAAATTCAAAACACTTGATGGAGTTGAACGCACACTAGCTGCCGACGACTTAATGATTTGTAATTCTCAGAGCGAGATGTGTTTGGCTGGAGTTTTTGGTGGCGAAGAATCGGGAGTTAGTGACTCGACAACTTCGGTTTTTATTGAATCTGCATACTTTAATCCAGCTTTTATTCGCCGCTCAGCTAAACGTCACGGTCTTTCGACTGATAGCTCTTGGCGTTACGAACGAGGTGCTGACCCAAATATGTTGCCATACGCTCTAAAACGCTGTGCGATGCTTATAGAGGAGTTGGCTGGAGGTAAAGTTACTAGTCAAGTTGTTGATATATACCCTAATAAAATTGATAACTTCAAGTTTAAGATTAACTTAGAACGTATTAATTCGCTTATTGGCAAAGAGATACCAGTTCAAACTATACGAACAATTCTAACCTCGTTAGAGATTAAGATAAACGAGGAGAATGGTAGCGAATTTAGTATTGAAATACCTCCATATCGTGTTGATATACAGCGTGAAGCTGATATAGCAGAGGAGATATTACGTCTTTTTGGTTTCAATAACATCGAAAATCCACCATTTATCAAAAATGTACTAACGGTAGGTAATCGCCCAACAACCGACAAACTTGTTTGCACAATTTCAGATATGATGGTTTCGTGCGGCTTTACTGAAATTATGAGCAATTCGCTGACCAAAGCAACCTATTACGAAGGACTAACAGATTATCCAATCGAACGTTCGGTTAAAATTCTAAACCCTTTAAGTTCAGAGCTTTCAGTTATGCGTCAAACGCTGCTTTTTAATGCGTTAGAAGCTATATCTCTAAATGCTGCTCGTAAACGTAACTCATTAAAGATGTTCGAAGTTGGAAACTGCTACTTCTTTAACGACAAGGCGCAAGGCGAATCTCAGTTAGTTAAATACACTCAATCACAACGTATTGGCATTGCAATTACTGGAGATAATGGAGTTAAAACGTGGAACAATGGCGTAAAAGCTACATCGTTCTTCGACCTAAAAGCTGCCATTGAGGCTATCTTTGAGCGTTTTGGACTTAATTTCTATGAAGGAACTCTGACTGAGGGTGCTTCTCAGGATATTTTTACTCCAAACTCAGCAACTTATACAATTAGAGGTGGCGAGTTGTTTTCAATCGGGGAAGTAAAACCTCAATTGGTTGCAAAACTCGAAGTCAAACCAGTTCAAACAGTATATTATGCTGAGATTAACGTCGAAAAATTGGCAAAATTAGTTAGTTCGGTGAAAGTAAAAGTAACTGAACTTACTAAATTCCAACCAGTTAAACGTGACCTAGCTCTGCTTGTTTCAACCGAAACATCGTTTGCAACACTTCGTGAAGCAGCTGTTAAAGCAGAGAAAAAATTATTAAAGCAAGTTTCTATTTTCGACGTTTATCAAGGTGATAAACTTCCTAAAGGGAAGAAATCTTATGCACTAAGTTTTATTCTAGAAGATACGACTAAAACTCTGACAGACAAAGATATAGAACGTGCTATGACAAATATTTCGACTGCACTCTCAAATCTCGGAGCTGAAGTCCGTTCATAAATTATTTTAGAGGATTTATCCTGTAAATAAAGAAGTTAACAACACTCTCTGTGCCACGATTAATGGTTATCGTATCACAGGGAGTGTTTTCTGTTATACCAAGTTCGACAAAAATCTGTGATTCTGGTCGAAAATAACGACTCGAAACAATAAAATAAGCACTCTTAGATAGATCAATACCTCCTCGCCATTGAGTTATCCAATCGTAAAGATGAGAATTATCGACTGAAGCTATTGTCTTTAGTTTCAATGAGTTTGGCAAAGCTACATAACAATCTAAATGAGCAGCCTCGAACCAAACCGAACTGTAAATATCCGCACCGCAAGGCATTATGTTGTTATCAATATCATTCTGATAAACAGCAGAAAACTCCTTGCCAAATTTGCGCCAACCATACATATCGAGCGTCACATCATCTCGACCAAGTTCCGTTGACTCTTGTTCGGAATTTGCGCCCATCAATACACCAGTGTTTATCTGTACAATGCCTAGTAAAAGTGTCAACACAATTAAACTTACTGAAGTCGTTACCCAAATCTTTGCTTTATGGTAATCAATTGAAGACAAATAAGTTGCAGCAACAATAATCAACGCAAAATATCCCGGAGCCGCCCAATGTGGTAGAGTTTCGCGAGTGAGCGAAATGAGAAGAAACAAAAAAATCATTGGTAACGAGAAACAAAGCATTAATCGTAGTGCATCTGATGAAATATAATTACGTTTCTGTATCCCGTAAACAACTAAAGATGTGATAATTAAGATGTAATTAATTGGATTGTTATATAGCAAACCACCTATTAGCTCTCTACCAAAATATAACCACTCAATCGAACCTTCTGCTACTACACGTCCAGAATGAAAAGTGAAGCTAATAAACTCATTCTGTGCATTCCAGATAATGACAGGCAAAAAAACCACAATACTAATTATAGGAGCAACGTATAGTGACCATTTTTTAAGTAACTCTCTGTTAAATAACAGTATATACAATCCAGTAGCTCCCCAAAGATAAGCACCAGTATATTTTGAAAGCATTGCAAATCCTATCATAACTCCTGCCATTAACATCTTCGAGTGAGAGAAGTTACTCTGTTTTGGCAGAATCTGTACAAAGAGTAAGAGAGAGAGCAACCAAAATAGTGACAATGGGGTATCGGGCATTATAAACGTACCGACAATTACCGAAGCGTAGATAGAACCAGAGTAAATAAGTGCAGCAAAAAGTCCTCTTCTCTCACTCTGCGATATTTGCGTATTTGATTTTTCTTCGGACTTAGCTCCGAATATACGATTTTGGGCAATAGCGAAAATCAAGTAGGTATTTACAGCACCAATTATTATTGAAGACAATCTGACTAGCAATTCAATAGGTTGCTCACTTCCCAAAGTTGTTAACCTGATAATTAACGAAAGTAGAGGTGGGTGATCGTAATAACTTAATTGTGGAAATAGAGCAAAGATCCGATAATATACTTCATCATTCCCAAGTTCAACAGTTTCAGCAGCGATAATTCTGAAAATAGTTGAAATAATAATTATCGTAAAGAGTATGATGTGTGATTTTTTGGAGTAGTAGAGTAGTCGCATCTGTAGTAAATTTTAATACAAAGGTAATAAAAAATAGCAAATAAAGAATAGAGCAGTAGTTACAACTGTAATAACAAGGTTTGTAAATATAATTACACATATATCAGTTGGTTTATATAAAATATTATAGTCAATTGATTTCTAGTGCATTATAAATTGTTATATAAACCATTAATTTATATAATACATTGATGTCAATAGTCCAATATTGCACTTAAACAGTAATAATAGATGATACACAGTATCTTATTAACTTGATAATCAAGTTAATATACATTATAGCTAAAGTGATAGTTTATATAAAAAATTATAGTATAATTTTTAATGAGTAAATTTAATTTTGATTGATAAAATATAATTATTACTTTTGTAAATAAATTATATCTGTAATTATGAATAAAAGATTAGAACAATTTATGAGGTCAGAAGGTTTAACTTCGGCAAAGTTTGCAGAGATATTATCAGTGCAACCATCAAGTATATCTCATTTATTATCAGGGAGAAATAATCCAAATTTTGATTTTATTTCAAAGCTTTTAATGATGTTTCCAAACCTAAATCCTCATTGGATTATCAATGGCATTGGGGAGATGTATCTTGACTCAAATTCGACTCAAACGGCAGATAAAGATGATAAAAGCAACTCAGATGTAGATAGTTTACAAAGCCAATTTCTAACCACTGATAACTATGTACAAAATGATGATAATCAAAGTAGTTATACTGCATTTACAAATGTAACTACAGCTAATATTCAAACCCAAAATAGCGAGGTAGAGGTTAGTCGTGAAGAGAACGACCAATCTGTAAAAACAGTTAGTGATAGTGAGTTTGCAAGTGATGATGTAAAGAGAATGGATAGCGAGGCTATTAACATAGCGCCTGACACTTTTGTTAAGCCATTGTCGAAAGTACCCAATTCGATACCGTCAAAATCAGCGGTAAATCAAGTTTTGCTTCTCTATAATGATGGCACATTTGAATTATTTAACAAATAGAATCATTTTGACAACTATAACCAATATATTTAGTTGTTAGTGTTATAGTTGTTTCTACTTATGATTTGTATTAAAGTAAATGTGAAAAATCTGTTATATATTTTTAATACTTATTGTGTGCGTTTATATGGATACTGCATTAGATAGAGTTTTGTTAGATTCCTTAATTCTGTTTCTAAATAACGTATTTCCAAATGATTACGAGTCTATTTTATTTACATATACCATATCTTATAATATATATTATGTTAAATAACGTGGAGTGTTAATGTGGTTTATTGTGAATTTAACGTATTTCCACTGAATTAAATCACAATAATTGTTATAATACCACAATGAGCAAATTACTGTTCTACTCCTACTATTTCGCTCGGTTATTTAGATAATTTAGCAATAAATGCAATTTTAATTTCAAGTGGAGGTTTTCTAAAAGTGTAATTCTTTTACCTTTGTGAAAATTTAATACCACTGTTCAATGAAAACAGAAAAAGAAAAAATGCTCTTAGGTGAATTATATGACGCAAATAACGATTTAGAGCTTATAAACGAGCGACAAGCCTGTAAGATTAAATGCTTTGAATACAATCAACTCCACCCCACAAATCTAAACGAAAAAAGAAAACTCCTAGGTGAGATTCTAGGTAAATCGACTCAAAATATACTAATCGAACCTAACTTTTGGTGTGCTTATGGATATAATATCGAAGTTGGCGATAAT
>CAMTOL010000129.1 GCA_947074135.1 uncultured Rikenellaceae bacterium | reverse complement strand
CGGCATACGAGATTTCTGAATGTGACTGGAGTTCAGACGTGTGCTCTTCCGATATGATATGCCTAAAACTAATGTGCAAAGAACAATCGCCAAATGCAAACAGCAGACAACTGCATATAATGACTCACAAGAGTTGTATTGTATTAAAGAGTTTAAGATGAACGATCTAACATCCTGCATATTAAATCAAATACATAATAATACATCAGGTTCATTAAGTCTTATAGTTGGAGATGATAATAATACAATAATGCTTGATGCAAGCTACAATCTTGCAGATGAGTCCTCGTATAACGAGTTGCTCAATTCTTTTCTAACGACATATATTGATACATCGAAAGAGAATGCAAAAGATGACATATTATATTTTACAATAGATTTATCTGATACAGGATATAAATTAGCTAATTATATGCCCGGAAGCTATATTTACTCTGTAGATGGAGTTTATTTAGATCTTACTTCTGATAAAAATTGGTTATCTGACTTTTTCTTTATTTCTGTTAAACCCGGCGTTTCTGACCAGCAAAGAAGATCATTTCTGTATGATTATTTCCCAAATGAGGATATTACTATTAATGAGATGGAAATAGATGGGAGATATTTATTGGAAGCAGAAATGAGAGGAGATGTATTTTATAAAGAGGGTTATTGCAATGTTTACGCTCTCGTTCAAGAGAATGAAAAGGTGACAATAACATTTATTGGTACCACATTTAAGGATAATCAAACTGCTAAATCTATAATATCTAAATATAAAGATATTGCTAAAACAATTAGATTGAGATAAATATCATATCTACTAACCTTCTAATGATAACTGCTGACCCGCTGGTATTTAAGTTGCTTAACTTAATCTGTGGCTACCATTGGAAAGTCCTTAGAAGTTTATATGACCAAAGTGTTATTCAAGAGATGCTCTCTTGGCGGCATTATAAGGTGTGAGAATAAAACAGTAATGGAGCTAAGGATTACAATCTAGCTCCATTACTCTGTTTATATATGTTTCATCTCTTTTGCCGGCACACCGCCAACAATTGTGTTAGGTGAAACATCTTTTGTTACTACAGATCCTGCTGCTACAATTGCATTATCTCCAATCGTAATACCTGGCAATATTGTAGCTGATGCCCCAATCCATACATTTCGACCAATGGTAATAGGTGCAGGATAGAGAGTACCTCTATCTTCGGGAGCAAATCCGTGGTTAAGCGTTGCAAGTACTACCTTGTGACCTATCAAAGAACCATCGCCAATTGTTATGCCTCCTTGATCTTGAAAATTGCAACAAGAGTTGATAAAGATGTTTTTGCCAATAGTTATATTCTTCCCGCAATCTGTATAGAATGGAGGAAACATCATAAATGACGAATCGACCTCTTTACCTGTCAGCTCTGAGAACAAGGTCACTAACTCTTCGGGAGTGTGGTAGGAGTTGTTTATCTGTGTTGTAACTCTCATTGCGTCGTTACTTACCTTACACATATAGCGATGCATTTCAGAGCCGACTTCGACTCTGCATCCACTGTTTAGATGCTCTAAATAATCTTTTAATTCCATTACTCTGTCAATTCAAATATTACGGTTACAATGTCACTACCCAATACCGTTTTTAGTCCCGAAACATTATCTATCCTCCCAATTCGTGAGTATGAGTATGATGTTGAAAATGTATCATAGAACAGCACAATAGAGTTTGAACCCCAGAGCATAATATCGCCTGCTTGAATTGTAGAGGGATTAGTTGCATTAGTGGGCAAAGAGTTTGGTAATAAAGCAACTTTTTCGTTGTTATTATAATCACTCATATTGAGTGTTAGAGGCAATAGCGCTTTAAATGCCACAGCTGTCGTATTTTCTGCAAGTTTTGCTGTAAAATCCGTTGAGCCCACTCTTGCCTTCATCTGAATGTTCGATGTAGGAGGATTTGCTGTATTGTCATCATCATCTCCCTCATTATTGTCAGTTATATCAATTGGTGGTTGCTGTAAATATTCATTTTTATCGGGCGAACAAGAGGTTGCCACAGCACACAATAATATTAAAATTACGGTTTTCATCTTAGATTCTCATTAAAGAACATCTCTATTTTGTCGTAAGGAATTACCCCTGCCTTATCATCATATAGATCTACGTGCGATGCTCCGTTGATAATCATCAACTCCTTATTATCGCCCTTGAGTTTTTTGAAAGCATCCTCCGAGAAGTAGCGTGAGTGAGCCTTTTCGCCGTGAATCACGAGCACTGCACTACGAATCTCATTGCTATATGCCAACATCTTTGCATTTACGAACGAAAGGGGTGAGGTTGCGTTCCAACCCTCATTTGAGTTTAGTGAACGCTCGTGATAACCTCGTGGTGTTTTGTAATAATCGTAGTAATCCTTTACAAATTGAGGTGCATCGGCAGGTAGAGGGTCAACAACACCTCCACCACGAGTATAGTAGCCATTTTTGGTATCAACTGTACGTTGTGCATTGAGTTGTTTGCGAAGCTCGTAACGTGCATCTTCGTCCATCGAATCGTAGTATCCATAAGCACTTACTCGGCTTATATCATACATTGTAACGGTAACCGTTCCTTTGATGCGAGTGTCAATTGCAGCAGCGTTGATAGCCAGTCCACCCCAACCGCAAATTCCAATAATACCTATCCGCTCAGGGTCTACATCTGTACGATTAGCAAGATAATCGACTGCTGCACTGAAGTCTTCGGTATTAATATCGGGCGATGCCACATAACGAGGTTCTCCGCCACTCTCACCAGTGTATGATGGGTCGAAAGCAATTGTTAAAAAGCCACGTTCAGCCATTGTTTGGGCATACAACCCCGACGATTGCTCTTTAATTGCTCCAAAAGGTCCGCTTACCACAATAGCCGAAAACTTCTCGCCACTCTTTTGTTTTGGTATATACATATCTGCAACTAAAGTGATTCCATAACGGTTTTTAAACGACACCTTTTCGTGGATTACTTTTTCACTTTTAGGAAAAACTCGGTTCCAATCCTGACCATTTACTGTTGTTGTCATAATAAGCAGTGTTAATAACATTAATTGTTTCATCTCTTTTTTCTGCAAAGATATATTGAACTAACTACCTGCTCTGGAGATATATTACAGATATTATTACCCAAATTACTGATTTTAGATATTTGGTGTAACAACTTGAGCTAAAAGTGATTATTTTTGTGGTATGGAAAAGATTAAACTCGACGGCGTTGATACGTACAACAAACTCTATGGACTTGAAACACTACATCCGTTAGTGACAGTGGTTGATTTGACCAAAGCAACAAAATCCGTTAATCATATTACGATGGATTACGGAGTGTACGCCCTGTTTCTGAAAGAGGGTGTAAATTGCAGCATAAAGTATGGCAGGCGAGAGTATGATTATCAGGAGGGAACAATCGTTAGTTTTGCTCCGGGGCAGGTGGTCGAAGTGAGTATGACCGAAAATGAGTTTCAACCAAAGGTCTATGGCATTCTCTTTCACCCAGACCTAATACGCCGTACTTCGCTCGGAAATAATATCAGTAAATACAACTTCTTTTCCTACTCCTCGTTCGAGGCATTGCATCTCTCGCAAAGAGAGCGTCAGTTAGTGATGGATTGCCTCGCTAAAATACAACAAGAATTAGAACATGCCATTGACAAACACAGTAAGGAGCTAATTTCGATGAGTATTGAGCTGCTCTTGAACTATTGCCTACGGTTTTATGAGCGTCAATTCACTACTCGTGAAGATGTCAATAAGGATATATTGCAGCGTTTCGAAAGCTTGATTGATAGTTATTGGCAGAGTCATTTACCTCAGGATATAGGACTTCCGACGGTAAAACATTTTGCAGATAAGGTCTGTTTGTCGCCCAACTATTTTGGCGATCTAATCAAAAAAGAGACAGGCAAAACAGCTCAAGAGTATGTCCAGTCCAAGGTTATAGAACGAGCAAAAAATCGTATTGCCAACACCGATCTTACAATGAGCGAAATTGCCTACGAGTTAGGTTTTCAATACCCTCAACACTTTTCTCGATTATTCAAACAGCAAGTTGGCGTTACACCAAACGAGTATAGAAAAGTGAATTAATCGCCACACTGCTTCATTATCTTTTGGTAACGACAAAGGATTTTCCGAATATACATAAAATACCCCCAAAAGTTAGACAAAAAACTTTTGGGGGTAAGTGCATTGAGGTCTTGCGTCTTTTGTTGTTTTATGACGCAAATTATTTGCTATTTATGATTTTCTTACGAACATCTATCTTGTTAACTCGAACTCCTTGAGAAGGAAGCCATATTTTCAGAGTGTGATTCTTACCTTTTAGTAGGTTTACCTTGAAATCAGACTTTACAGAGTTTATTAATTTATTTTTGATTGGTAATTCTTGTGGCTCTAATAAGTTAAATCCAACAGTAACTAATGGCGTTTCAGTTGTGTTGTCTTTATCCAATGTGTAGTACACAGTAACTTCATATGTGCCACCAGCCATTTGACTTGTTATTACATACTCTGCATAAGGTTGCAGTGCTCTTCCTGAATTAGCATTGCCATCTTTATTGTATGACGTCTTTTTGCCCTCGATATACTCTTTCTCTTTCTCGATACCACTCTCGATAAAACGTGAGTTTTTATAATCCTTAGCGGATATTGAAACTCTCATATTCTCCATCTCGTGATAATCCTGAGCGCTAATAGATAGTGTTGATACGATAATGGCGATAAATAGTAAAAATAATTTCTTTTTCATTGCAAATCTCTAATTAATAAATATTTCGAGATGCAAAGATAACAAAAAACAAATAACCACATAAAAACGATTAGCTATCTTCAATCAGTTCAAGTTTTATGCAAATTAAGATATGTATCTTGAATTAAGTAGTATAACTAGCATCATTATTGGCAGTATTAGTGATTTGTTATGCATAATTTAGGTAGGTTTATTCTCCTAGGCGGAAATCGTTTACATTGTCGAATGACAAAGATATCTCTTCAAATTGACTTGTGCAGCTGCCCTTTTTAGGAGATTGACTGCTGATTCCTAGGTAGATATTCTTTGGGTAAGAATTCTTGTATAAACGAACCATATTCCATTTTTTCTTGTCGATAGAGTAATAGCTAGCAATTGTCTTTGTGTCAGACGAAATTTTCATATAAACAGATGGAACATCTAGCTTATCGTGATTATTATCATCTGATGTTCCTATGGTTCTTACTGTAACAATGCGGTGGTTGCCATATTCATCTTGCTCAAATGCCAGTTTCTGCCAGAGTGAATCACTCGAATATACGAAAAGGTCGGCTGCATTATACATTCCCTCTGTTGTAAACTCTGGAGTAACCTTAGCTATTAAGGTAAAAGGTTTTGTGTTGTCAACAGGTACGAGTAGGATAGGAAGTGTTGTGTTAGATAGTTTTCCATTCGGGTCACTGAAAAAGTCGAGTCCTTCGGCGCAGTAAAATTCTAAAGCTCCATTGTTAAGCAATTTTACGCAATTGTCTGCTCCATTGATTGCATTAGTAAAAGTGATATTTCCTGCACTAATTTTGCAGTCTGTAATTTTGTTCATAGCTGTTTCGCTCTTTATTTGTTGAGATTCATCACACTTGACAGAGTCCTTAGGTTGGCAAGAGGTTAAGATAAAGATTCCTGCAAGAATTGTTTGATAAAAAATGTTGCTTTTCATTGTTCAGATTGCTTTTAATTAATAAATTTGTGACAAAAATAGATCTAATCAGCCATTCATACAATGGTGAATATTAACCAAAAGCATAATGGAAGAACAAAGATTAAAAGAACTGCTGACCGAGCAACCATTTGAAACTGATAGCGAAAGACTTCATATCTTAGATACTGTGAAAGAGTATGCGCAAGCATATGCACAGGCTACAAATGGTATTGCTGTTGTTTCTAATTTTCAGAGTAAAGCCTGTTATATATATTCTGGAGCATTTGGACGAGTGTTAGGATTATCCGAGTCGTTCATTGATGCTGATTCTGCTTTTGAAGATAATATTTTTATTAATATTCCTAATGATGAGTTGTTGGAGCGACATATTCTAGAACTCCGTTATTTTCATTTTATAAAAAGCATTCCAATTGCCGAGAGGACAAACTATGCGGCCAATTGTCTTGTCCATTTTCAGAGGCAAGAGCTGCCGCCTTTGCCTGTCTTTCACAGTACTCGATATATAGAGTTAAACTCCAATGGAAGTGCGTGGTTGGGACTTTGTACTTATATTCCATTTCCGTATATCCAAGGCAATATTGAAGGCTGTATTATAAATACCTGCACCGGAGAAACTGTTTGTCTTAAACAATACGACAATCAACTACTAAGTCGTCGTCAACTCGAAATTCTCTCCTTACTGGCAAAGGGTGAGGGCAGTAAACAGATTGCCGATAAATTGAACATATCGGTTCATACAGTGAGTCGTCATCGTCAGGATATTCTATCTATGCTCAATGTTACCAACACTGCTGCGGCTGTGGAAATGGGGTTTCGTATGCAACTTATATAAAAATAGCTGTAATGGACTATCCAAGAGGATGCGTAAAGAGTTAGAGTGCGTAATTTCTAGATGTAAAACATACAACTCTCACTCATTTTAGAGAGATTTTTCGAAGTTCTAAGAATAAAACGGGCAATGATTTACTCGTCTTTTCGTGTGTTAAAGGTGACGACTTTTGTTAATCTGAACTTTATTTGCCAGAGCAAACCCTA
>CAMTOL010000128.1 GCA_947074135.1 uncultured Rikenellaceae bacterium | reverse complement strand
AAACTATTTTATAGAACGTGAGATCGAGCAGGGGTGGTAACGATTAATATTGCGGTGAACAGTGCGTAAATCGAGAAAGGAACGACGGCTGCCATTGCTCGTGACTTAGAGATGAGTAAAGCTCGTTTCGAAATGCGCTGGAGAGATCAATTTGAGCTATGCTTTGATGCCGAAAGAGCCGAAAAAATGCACCACGGAGCTATTCGCGAAGGCGAAGATCACTGCTCAATGTGCGGCCCTAACTTCTGTGCAATGAAAATCACAAAATCAATTAAAAAATAGAACACTCGGCTAGTTTAATAGCTTTTTCAACAGCGTCTATCATAACAACTTTTGCAAAAAAGCCTCATTTCCAAAAAAAAGAGAGATGAGGCTTTTTCGAATAATCCACTTTTCAAATCTTTAGATGATTGGAGATTATTGTGAAAATATCGAGCAAAAAAACCATTCTATTGCCACAACAACAAAATTTTACTAACTTTGTGCATATTTTACCCTCAAACAACAAGGGTAACTACATAAAACACAATTAGATAATGAGTTGCACAAAAAATATTTCACGAGGCTGCTGCTTCAAACATAATCAAGATAATAAACTTACCGCTCAGAGTGTCGATGGAGGACACAAAATGGAGGTATGGGACTGGTTAGAGAGTATGCCCAAACCAGTTTCTGAATCACCTCAACTTGTTGAGGTGAGATTCAAAAACACTCGCAAAGGATACTACGAAAATATCAATAAACTACCCCTAAAACGTGGCGATATAATCGCAGTAGAGGGAACTCCGGGAACTGACATCGGCATTGTATCGATGACTAGCCAACTGGTCGCTCGTCAAATTAAACGAACAGGATTTAAAGTTGAAAACGGAGTGTTTAAGAAAATACTCCGCAAGGCGAACAACATAGATATTGAACGCTGGAGCGAGGCAATCGCAAAAGAGCACTCAACTATGATTGAATCACGAAAAATTAGTGCTGACCTAGGGCTCGAAATGAAAATTGGTGACGTCGAGTATCAAGGCGACGGTATGAAAGCTATTTTCTACTACATCGCCGATGGAAGAGTCGATTTTAGAGAGCTTATCAAAGTGCTTTTCGAACGTTTCAGAGTGAGAGTCGAAATGAAACAAATCGGAGCTCGCCAAGAGGCTGGACGTATTGGAGGTATTGGTGCTTGTGGTAGAGAACTCTGCTGCTCGGGCTGGATTAACAGCTTCTCAACTATAGGGATTGGAGCTGCAAGGGCGCAAGACATATCGTTCAACCCTCAAAAACTAGCAGGACAGTGTAGCAAACTAAAATGCTGCCTCAACTATGAAGTTGACTCCTATATCGATGCTAAAAAACACCTTCCTCGAGTTAGTGCTCCGCTCGAAGCAATGGACGGTAGCTACTACCTATCTAAAACAGACCCACTGGCGGGAATTATGTACTTCTCCCCATCGCCTCACGATATCTCAATCCAGATTCCTCTCTCGATTGAAAGAGTGCGCGAGATTCAAGCCCTCAACGCAAGAGGCGAGAGAGTTGCTCAAATTGCTGACCAAAAATTTGTTCAAACCGAACCAACTAAAATAGAACCTCAACTCCAAAACATTGAGCTTGATGATAGCCTAACTAGGTTTGACAATAACAAAGATAACAGACCGAAAAACAACAGAAACCGAAATAATCGCAAAGGTCAACACCAAAGAAACAACAAAAACACCCCTTCATCAGAAGCTTCGGTAAATGCTAGACCCAAAAGCGAAACTCAACAAAACAAAGTTCACAACAAACCTCAAAACAATGAAGTAGCTGCTGAGAAAAACAACAATAAAGCGAAGCACTACAATCGCCCCAAAAACGACAGACAAAAAGAGCAAGGAGGTAGAGAGGGGCAGAGGCAAAACAACAGAGAGAGGCAAAACAACAGAGCACCTAAAAAAAATGAAAACTAAAGCTCTTGTAGTCGTTTTTCTAGCCTTCTTTATTAGTTCGTGCAGCGAACCAAACACCTATACGTCATTCTACGACTTTCAAAACAATGAATGGAAAATAGACGAAGAGGTTGTATTTGAGTTTTACCCAAAAAAAACTAATATTAATGGAGATATTAAACTGGGACTTAGATACCAACCACAAATGGTTGACAGCACAGTAGAGCTATATATAAAGACTGAAAACAACGACAACCAATATTGGATTGATAGCATCGAAGTTAAACTACCTAGAGGAGTTGGCGACGATTACAGAAGTTGTGACTTCACTCTTCGCAAAACAGTTGAGTGGCAAAAAAACATAAAACACGCAATTTCAATATCTCCAGCTAAAAACATCAACAATATGTTGAGTATCAGCATTGAAGTCGATAACGCAACTAAACAAGAAAACTAATTAGACCATCAGAAATGGGGAAAGATAAACTTCGAAAATTTAGAGAGAACCTTACATTTAGATGTATGATTCAGCCAGAATTTGACGAAATTTTTAATAAAGACTACAAACTAAAAGGTCGCTGGAATAGCGACTTTTTTGGCAACTCTAACCCAATAGTGCTAGAACTTGGGTGCGGAAAAGGAGAATATACTGTCGAACTTGCAAGAAGATATCCAGAAAAAAATTTTATTGGCATCGACATCAAAGGTGCTAGAATGTGGAGAGGAGCTAAAAGCGCAACCGAAGAGGGATTACCAAACGTTGCTTTCCTTAGAACTCGCATCGAGTTCATCAACTCTTTCTTTGCTCAAGACGAAGTTAACGAAATTTGGTTAACCTTCTCAGACCCTCGACTCAAAGCCTCGCATAGCGAGAAACGACTTACATCGCCTAGCTTTTTGGCTCGCTATGCCAAATTCCTATCACCACAGGGTGTTGTACAGCTAAAAACCGACAGCGCACACCTACACCACTACACTAGATTTGTGATTGAGCAAAACGAACTCACAACCTCGGAGTGCATCGAAGATGTTTATGCTCTAGGCGATCAAACACCAGAACTACTGAAAATACAGACCGCCTACGAAAAGAAATTTGTAGCCGAAGGACTACCTATAACATATCTCGCCTTTTCGCTTGGAGCTAAAAAGAGCTTCTCGGCAGGTGAATTTTGGGGCGATGCTGCCGAAGAAAATCTCGACGAACAGAGAGTACGAAAAACGAGAATAGATATTGATCCTCGCTCAGGTTTCTGTTTCGGAGTTGTCAGGGCTATCGATGCTGCCGAATCGTTTCTAAGCGAAAAAGGTTCAGGTTACTCTCTTGGAGAGATTGTACATAATAGTATGGAGACCAATAGATTACAAGAAAAAGGATTATCGATTATTTCGCACAAGGATTTGGAAAGACTTCCACAAGGCAGTACTGTACTAATAAGAGCTCACGGCGAACCACCATCAACGTTTGAGTGCGCCGAAAAACTAAAACTCTCACTTGTTGATGCTACCTGTCCCGTTGTTGCTTCGCTTCAAAAGAAGGTAAAACGAGCTTGGGAAAAGATGCAAGAGATAAATGGTCAGGTTGTGATACTCGGCAAAAAGGGTCACAGCGAAGTTGTGGGGCTAACTGGGCAAGTTGGAGAAGATGCAATTGTCATCGAAAAAATTAAAGATTTAGATGTTATCGATTTTAATCGTCCAATAACTCTACTATCGCAAACAACTCAATCAATAGAACTGTTCAAAGAGGTTACGAACACAATTTTCAAGCGCAGTAATAACAAAGAGAACATAACAATTCACGACACGATTTGCAGACAAGTATCTGGACGTAATCCACACCTTAGAGAGTTTGCCAAACGCTATGATGTAATTATTTTTGTCAGCGGTCGACACAGTTCTAACGGCAAAGCACTTTATGAGGTGTGCAAGAAATCGAACGCCAACACCTTTTTCATTGAAAATGAGGATGAATTAAATCTAGATATGCTAAGTAAAGCAAAAACTATCGGAATATGTGGCGCAACGTCAACTCCACTGTGGTTGATGCAAAAAATTTTAAAAAAAATTGATATAATTATTTCTATTTCAAAAAAATAGTTACCTTTGTACTCCATTTGCGGAGCAAAAGTACATATTTTACTCTGTTTTAAGTAATAACAAAAGTTTTAAGTCAAACTAATAAATTATACAAAGCTATGACAAAAGCACAAATTGTTAGCCAAATTTCAAAAAGTACAGGCATCGAGAAAGTATTGGTTATGGAGGTTGTTGAATCAATGATGGAAAGCATCAAAACATCTATGGAAAACGGTGATAACGTTTACCTAAGAGGTTTCGGTAGCTTTATCCTTAAAGCTCGTGCAGAGAAAGTTGCTCGTAACATCTCTAAAAACACGTCTATCGTTGTTCCTGCTCACAATATCCCTGCTTTCAAACCTGCTAAAGAGTTTGCAGCAAACGTTCGCAAATCAAAGAAATAAGTCGTTGACTTTTTCTCATTCCGAAAATAACAAATAGATAGTTAACTTTAGTATTCATCATAAAAATATAAAGCTATGCCAAGCGGTAAAAAAAGAAAACGCCATAAAATGGCTACCCATAAGCGTAAAAAACGTCTTAGAAAAAATCGTCACAAAAAGAAAAAATAGCCTACCTATATGGCTTTAATGTGATTTCAGCTTAAAAGCTTTTTATCAACACTCCACTTAAGTAGTTGAACCAAAAAAGTTTTTGCTCGGGCGATGCAAACTAAATTTCACCTTTGGGACCAAATTTAGTAATTACATTGCATAAAGTGAATAAAGAGATAGACTTAAAACCCTTTTTGCGGCAATTTTTAAGTCTGTCTTTTTTTTATATGCAGTGAGTATATAGAAAACGTTAACGATTTAGCCGAACTAATTTAAGTTAGCTAAGTTTTAACTTAGCTAAATAACCAAAATAAAAGAGAAATGAACAACTAAAATTCAAACAACTAAACTGCTTTTAATAAAACTACATTACCCCTTCCCTCCCAAAAAATTAATATTGGTATTCAATAGAAACAATCATTATACCAAATACAAAAGCAGTAAAAAACGATTATTCTCTTTTCAAACAACATATCAACAGGCAAAACGTTATCGTAAATAAATAAGTTTAGAAATATTCGAACATAAAGTTTGATTTACGATATAATAAATGACAAAAGAGTTAGTAATTAGCAGTTGCTCAAGCGATATAGAAATCGCACTGCTAGAAGATGGATTCTTGGTGGAATTAAACCAAGAAAAAGGAGGTGGAGGTTTTTCAGTCGGAGATTTGTATGTAGGCAAAGTGCGTAAAGTAATGTCAGGACTTAACGCCGTTTTCGTTGATGTTGGATACGAAAAAGATGCTTTTCTACACTACCTAGATCTAGGGTCACAGTTCGAAACACTACGTAGAATTTCGAAAACTGCAGGTGCTCAAAAGAAACTTACCGACCTAGGAAAAGAGAAACTATCAGCCCCAATGCCCAAAGAGGCAAAAATTGGAAACTACCTTAGTTCTGGCGATTCAATTATTGTACAGATTGCCAAAGAACCAATTTCGACCAAAGGACCTCGACTTACAAGCGACATTTCATTAGCAGGTCGCCATCTGGTGCTTATACCTATGTCGAATAAGGTGCATATATCACAAAAGATTCGTAGCAGCGAAGAGAGAAAACGATTGAAAGGGATAGTTGATGGAATTTTACCACGAAACTTTGGCGCAATAGTTCGAACAGCAGCTCAAGGCAAGAGTGAACAAGATATCGAAAATGATATTAAGAACCTGCTTTCGAAGTGGCGATCAGCTATGGTTAAGCTACAAACTGCCAAAGCTCCTGCACTTATACTTGGCGAATCGTCGCGAGCTACTACAATACTTCGTGATCTACTAAACGACAGCTTTGCAAATATTCACATCGACAACGAGGAGATTTACCAAAGCGTTAAAGAGTATATTACTGCTATTGAGCCAGATGCTGAAAAAATCATCAAACTTTATAAAGGCAATATTCCTATCTTTGACCATTATGGTATAACAAAGCAGATTAAACAGCAGTTTGGACGCACAGTGCCATTCAAGCGTGGTGCTTACCTAATTGTTGAACACACCGAAGCTCTGCACGTTATTGATGTCAACTCGGGCAAGCGTAGCAAAGCGGACGAGAATCAAGAACAGAACGCACTAGAGTGCAATATGAATGCCGTTCCCGAAGTTGCGCGTCAACTTAGGTTGAAGGATATGGGTGGGATTATTGTTATCGACTTTATTGACCTACACGTGGCAGCCAATCGCCAGAAGGTGTTAGAGGCAATGAAAATTGCAATGGCAACAGATAGAGCTAAACACAATATACTACCACTGACTAAGTTTGGATTGATGCAGATAACTCGCCAAAGAGTTAGACCTGAAACAAAGATTATAATTAACGAAAGCTGTCCAACTTGCCGAGGCACTGGACAGGTTAGTCCTACTCTACTGCTCGATGAGCAGATTGAGAGTCGAGTTGCGTTTTTGGCAAGAGAGAAGCAGGAGAAACATATTACAGTTCAAGCTCACCCTTACGTTGCATCGTATTTGACACGAGGTTTGATATCGAAACGCAGACGTTGGGCTATGCGCTATAAGGCAAAGATTCGCATCACCCCTAACGAAAAGTTAGGAATGATAGATTACAAAATATATAACGGAGACAACGACTTGATATAGACGGTTAAAATCTGTTCTAAAGAGGAGGGGGAAACAAGTCTTAGACGAGCTAAATCGGTTTTAGAGAGGGAATAGGTAAAAGTTTCTGGTGCAGCTTTTTTCAAAATTCGTGCAAACGGAGAGCAGAGTCAAGTTTACTTG
>CAMTOL010000127.1 GCA_947074135.1 uncultured Rikenellaceae bacterium | reverse complement strand
TTTCCCACACTCTTTCATTTTGACTTTTTTTATTACTTTACCTGTAAAAGTACAGGTGCCCCTTTCTTTACTTACAGTGACACTCTTTTGATTTTTTCATCTACTTTTGCTAATTATTCTTTAACCTCCCACGTTTCCCCCCTATTGAGCATCCCGTCCATATTGAATATTTTAGCGTGCGTACTAACTTCGATTAGTTGATCTCGAACGCAATCATCATAAGTTTGGTCTTTAACGTCACGAATAACGCCTAGCGCAATTGGCATTTCAGGCGACTTCATATTAACTAACATCATATGTACTCCTGGGTCTTTGTCTTGAGCGTTATGAGTCAAAATATCGTGAATAGAGTAGCCGTCTTCGCCAACTTTTACCACTTTAAGACCTCGTTCCGAAAGAACTAATCCTTTTTCTTTGTTAGCTCCAAATAACATCTTCTCGCCGTGACGAAGCACTATTGTGTTCTCATCACGAAGCTCTTTTTTGCTTAACATCTCAAACGCTTTGTCGTTGAAAATAACGCAATTTTGAAGAATCTCAGTAACAGAAGTACCATCGTGTTTTGCCGATGCAACCAAACACTCTTTTGTTAGATTAATGTCAACATCAACCGAACGAGCAAAGAAAGTGCCACGTGCACCAAGTACAATCTCACCGGGTAGGAATGGGTGTTCGACTGTGCCGTAAGGTGATGTTTTGGTTATTGTGCCAAGCGGTGAAGTAGGTGAGTACTGTCCTTTTGTTAGTCCATAAATTTGGTTGTTGAACAACATAATATTGATGTCAATATTACGGCGAATAGCGTGAATAAAGTGGTTACCACCAATAGCTAGTGAGTCGCCGTCGCCAGTTGCCATCCATACCGAAAGAGTAGGGTTAGCCACTTTAACGCCAGTAGCAATTGCGGCAGCGCGACCGTGAATGCCGTGAAAACCATAGGTTTGCATATAATATGGGAAACGACTTGAACAACCGATACCGCTGACAAACGTAAAACGTTGGTGGGTATAGTTCAAATCTTCAGCAACCTCTGGCAGTGCTTTGTAAACCGCGTTTAGGATAGCGTGGTCGCCACAACCAGGACACCATTTAACCTCCTGGTCGCTCTTGAAATCTTGTGCTGTATATTTCATTATCTTTTGTGTGATCAAGTGATTAGGTGATCAAATGATACGTTTTTTATTTTTAATGTTTCTATGTCTATCAATAACACTGATCGCTTGATCACTTATCACTGATCACTAAGTTGAATTTCTCGATTAACTCCTCCACAGTGAATGGAAGACCCTGAGTTTTGTTGAATTGTAGATAGTTGAATTGTTGGAAATTCATTCTTAGGTAGTTGGCAAACTGACCCATATTCAACTCACATACAATAATCTTTTTGAAACTTTTGAATATCTTTTCAACGCCTCTTGGAAGTGGGTTGATAAGTTCGAAATGAGCGTGCGAGATACTCTTGCCCTCAGCTCTAAGAGCATCGACTGCAGTGCGAAGGTGTCCGTAAGTTCCACCCCAGCCAACTACCAACACATCGCCACTCTTGTCGCCATAAACAGTTTGTTCAGGCATAAATTCAGCAACTTTAGCAACTTTAGCGGCACGAATGTCAACCATTTTTTGGTGATTCTCTGGAACGTGCGAAACAGAACCTTTAAGGAAGTCTTTTTCAAGTCCACCTATACGGTGCTCAAGTCCAACAGTTCCAGGTAACGCCCACTCTCTTGCCAAACGTTTCTCATCACGTTTGTAAGGTAAGTAACCACCTTCTGGTTTTTCAGCTATGATTGGTGGAACAATAGTTGGATAGTCTTTCATTGAAGGGATTTTCCAAGGTTCGCTACCATTTGCAATGAACCCGTCTGTAAGTAGGATAACAGGAGTCATATGTTCCAACGACACCTTACCTGCCTTAAACGCTGCATTAAAACAATCCGATGGAGTTGAAGCAGCCATTACCACTAGTGGACACTCGCCATTTCTGCCCCACAGAGCTTGGTCGAGGTCGGCCTGTTCGGTTTTGGTAGGCAGACCTGTCGAAGGACCACCACGTTGAACGTCAACAATAACTAGTGGAAGTTCGGTCATAACTGCAAGACCAAGAGCTTCGCTTTTGAGCGATAGACCAGGTCCTGACGTAGTTGTAACAGCAAAGTTACCTGCAAATGCAGCTCCAATTGAGGTGCAAATACCTGCAATTTCATCTTCGGCTTGAAGTGTTTTAACACCCAAATCTTTGCGTTTAGCCAACTCTTCGAGAATTGCAGTGGCTGGAGTAATAGGGTATGATCCGCAGAAAAGTGGTCGTCCACTCTTTTCAGCGGCAGCTATAAGTCCCCACGCAGTAGCTTGATTACCTGTGATTGAACGATAGGTACCTTTTTCTTGTTTTGCTTTGCCTACTTTATAAGTGTTTGCAAATTGGTGTGTGTTAGCAGCGTAGTTAATCCCTGCTTTTAACACAGTTTTATTTGCTT
The DNA here is from genome assembly GCA_947074135.1 of uncultured Rikenellaceae bacterium. Classification (GTDB taxonomy): domain Bacteria; phylum Bacteroidota; class Bacteroidia; order Bacteroidales; family Rikenellaceae; genus Mucinivorans. Next base: position 4,330 of record CAMTOL010000127.1, on the reverse strand, counting down.
CAGCAATCGCTGGTTTTTTCTTAAATTTTTTGTCGAAATATTCGAAAGAGTGCTCCGTTGGACGGTCAAACATATAGTAGCAAATGCCAAGTGCAAACATATTTTTACACTTAACGATACTTTTGTTGTCGAGTCCACTCTCAGCTAGAGCATCTTTAGTCATCGTAGTGATGGGGCACATAACAATATTGTAATCCTCTATCCCAAGCTCTGTAAATGGATTGTCGGTGCAGAAGGCAGCCTTTTCTAAATCTTTTTTAGCAAAACTGTCTGCATCACAAATAATTGTTGCATCTTTTTTTAACCAACATCTGTTTGCTTTAAGAGCAGCTGGATTCATTGCAACAAGCACATCACAATAGTCGCCAGGAGTTAAAATGTTAGTGCTACCAAAATTAACCTGAAAACCTGAAACCCCAGCTACGGTTCCTTGAGGAGCACGAATTTCGGCAGGAAAATCAGGGAATGTCGAGGTTGCGTTACCGACGAGTGCAGATGTGTCGCTAAATAGAAGACCTGTCAGCTGCATACCATCTCCAGAGTCGCCCGAAAAACGGATTACGACCTCTTTTTTTTCTTGATTCATACTTATTTATATGTTAATTAATTATTTATTTTTCTAGCTAATTCTTCGCTATATGACGAATAAATTTTATAATAATGTGAAAACTATAACAAATGTAATAAACAATTTTATAATTGCAAATATTTTTTTCAGGCTTTGTTCGTTTTGATTATATGTAATGTTTTTTATATAGCTATATGGAAAAATGTTATGATTTTTGTATGTAATTATTAAATTTATGTGTATCTTCGCTACGGCTCAAAGTTAATAAATTATGACTATTTGGGATTATACATACGTTATTGCGATAGGCTTCTATTTTCTTTTAGTTGCCGCGTCGGTTTATACTGTGCTTTTTGAGCGCCGTGACCCAACTCGAGCTTTTATATGGATAGTAGTTGTGGTTGTCTTTCCTGTGGTTGGACTAGTATTCTATGCGTTTTTTGGGCAGAGTTATCGTAAACGCAAGATATTCAATCTAAAAGAGTTGAGAAATCTTCGTCAAATCGAACTGCTTTCGTCGTGGCAAATTAACAATATTGATAGTTTTGACCAAGATGAGGTCAAAGATCATATAGACATTGTTAAATTATTGCTCTACAATAGTAAAACGCCAATCACTATTCATAATTCGATTGAGATACTCAATAATGGTTCTCAAACATTTCCTGAGATATTTGATGCAATTTCTCAGGCTAAACATCATATCCATATTCAGTATTATATTATTGAAGATGATGAGTTGGGAAATAAACTTGCAGATATTTTGTGCGATAAAGCGAGTCAAGGGATTGAGGTTAGGGTGCTTTATGATGACGTTGGAAGTTGGTCGTTATCTCGGAAATATATTAAACGCCTTAAAAAAGCTGGGGTTGAAATGGTTAGCTTTATGCCAGTAGTTTTTCCTTGGTTTACTAGTAAGGCAAACTACCGTAACCATCGCAAGATAGTTGTGGTCGATGGGATAGTTGGTTTTACTGGAGGTTTAAATATTGCAGACAGATATCTTAATGGTACAAAAAATGGAATCTGGCGAGATACCCATTTAAAGCTAACAGGCGAGGTTGTGCGTATGCTTCAGGTAACATTTATAACCGATTGGTATGCAGCTTCGAAGAGAAGTCTAAAGAAGAGTGTTCAGTTTTTTCCTGCCGTCGAACAGATTGACACCATTGTCCCTTGCCAACTTGCACTTTCAGGACCTGATAGTGATTACGCCTCTATTATGCAGGCTTTTTTTGCTGCAATTTCGCGAGCCAAACGTTTTATCTATATCTCAACTCCATATTTCCTGCCCAATGAGTCGTTATTGACAGCTCTAAAGGTGGCTGCATTAAGTGGAATAGATGTTCGAGTTATGCTGCCCGAAAAACCTGACTCGAAGATGGTCCACTGGGCATCACGCTCCTATTTTACCGAGCTTCTCGAAGCAAAAGTTGGAGTTTTTCTCTATCGTCGTGGGTTTAATCACTCTAAGCTGATGGTTATTGACGGTAATTTTGGTTCGATTGGTTCTGCAAATATGGATACTCGAAGTTTTGAGGATAATTTTGAGATTACGGCAATGATTTACGATGAAAATATTGCTACTGAGATGGAGTTAACTTTTTTGCGTGATTTGAGGTATTGCCGACACCTTACATTGAAAGGATGGGAGGGTAGAAAGCAGAAAGATAATTTTAAAGAGGCTGCAGCTCGCCTATTCTCACCACTACTGTAACTCTAATATTTATTTAATATTGATAACTATATGCAAATCGAGGTTAGAATCGAAAATGTCGATAAGAAAATCTATGTTAACATAGGTGCTAAATTAAATGAAATTCTCAGGATACTCTTTTCAGAGGAGGTTGCTTCTAGATATGTTGCAGCATACGTCGATAATAAAATTAGAGAGTTAAATATGCCTATCTATGAGAATAAATCGATTCGTTTTGTTGAACTGGACTCTACAGAAGGACGTCGAGTCTATGCTCGTTCGGCAATATTCCTGCTCCAAAAGGCAGTGCGTGATGTTATGGGCGAGAGTACCAGAGTTCGTGTTATGCACCCTATTGGTAGCGGATATTATGTCCAGATTAATGGCGAAGAGGTTATAGAGAAGATAGATGTCGATAGGATAAAGACTCGGATGCACGAACTCGTTGCAGCCAATATTGCGATTGTTAAAGAGAAGATAGAGTTCGAAGATGCGATTAAGCTTTTTGTAGCGCAAGGTAGAGAAGATAAAATCTCGCTTTGCCGCACACGACCTCGCTATTGGCTCACTGCCTACAACTTGGGCGGACTCTATGACTACTTCTATGGAGCTATGCTTAGCTCAACCTCTAAGATTAAGGTATTTGATTTAGAGCCTTTTGGTGGTGGAGTTGCCTTGCTATTGCCAACAAGTGGCGATACGACAAAGGTTGCTCCAATAATTCAGACCGATAAGATGTTTGCTGTTTTTAAGATATATCAACGATGGATAGATATTTTAGGAGTACCTACTATTGGTGATTTGAACGAAAGAATATTAGCAGGAGAGGGAGGGGAGGTAATTAAAATTGCCGAAGCACTTCAAGAGAAACTCTTTTCGGACTTGGCCGATAAAATTTATGAGCAACACGATGTGCAAGGTGTCAAGTTGATACTCATTGCTGGACCTAGTAGTAGCGGCAAAACTACTTTTGCCAAACGGCTCTCAATCCAATTGTCGGTTTTGGGGCTTCAGCCGCGCCAAATATCGTTAGATGACTACTTTGTCGAACGAGAACAGACCCCGCTTGATGAGAATGGTAAATATGACTTTGAATCATTGGAGGCTATTGATATAGACTATTTTAATCGTGATTTAGCTGCGCTTCTGGCAGGAGATGAAGTTAGCTTGCCTCGTTTCGATTTTGTTAAAGGTACTAAAATTGACTCTGGCGTTAAAATGAAGCTCAATGATCGTTCAATCCTTATAGTTGAGGGTATTCACGCTCTAAATCCGGGATTAACACCGTCGATTGAGCGTCACGATAAGTTCTGTATCTACGCGTCAGCATTGACAGCACTATCGATTGACGACACGAGCGTTATCCATACAACAGATAATCGATTGTTGAGAAGAATTGTGCGAGATAATAGTTTTAGAGGTCGTACTGCACAACACACACTCTCGGAGTGGGCTAGTGTTCGTCGAGGCGAAGACCGTCATATATTTCCGTTTCAAGAAGAGGCCGATGTTATGTTTAACACAGCTTTGCTCTATGAGTTTTCGATACTCAAACACTTTGCTGAGCCGCTTCTTTTAACAGTCCCTGCCAATACTAATGAGTATGCTGAGGCTTTGCGCTTGCGTAATTTCTTGAGTTACTTTATTGAGCTTTCGGACCACGAGCTACCTCCTACATCAATTCTCAGAGAGTATTTAGGCGGCAGTAGTTTTAGTTATTAGTTGATTGTGAGTGTACTTGTTGTCAGTTAGGAATTAGAAAAAAAATCCGTCAAGCAAGTTGATTGTTTGACGGATTTCTTTTATGTGAGCTTTAAAAACTTAGATTGAAATCTCTAATATTTCGAGTTCCATTGTGCCGTTAGGTACGGTTACCGAAACAATAGCACCTTTTTTCTTGCCAAGTAGTGCCTTGGCAATAGGAGTTCCGACAGAAAGTTTACCCTCTTTAATGTTTGCTTCGCTTTCGCTAACCAATTGATATAAAAATTCCTTACCGGTTGCTACATTTCTAATCTTAACACGATTTAGAATCTGAACATTTTTAGTGTTGATTTTACTTGGGT